>CAXXTU010000001.1:0-136082 GCA_963662655.2 Cloacimonadales bacterium (SeqCode) | reverse complement strand
AATACGCGCTCATCCTTGCGGAGAATCAAGCCGGATTTGCTGGACTTGCATCCTGATTACGCACTGATTGGACTTGCAATGGCCAACGAAGGCTTGGGAAGGGCTCCGGTGGATTCTGTTGTGACCCACTATCGCGAAGGCTTGAAAAAGATTATCTCGTTGTGCCGCGAGAAAGGAATCGAGCCGATTGTGGGACTTTGCTACCCGAACGATTCCTTTACGCCCGAGGATTACGAAACAGTCAGAGCGATGAATATCGAAGTGGCGCAATGGGATGTCCCGACGATCAATTTTCTGGGAGCGCTGGACGACGGGAAATGTAATTTCCCGGAGGGAACGACATTCGAGGGGGATCACCCTGATAACACGGGGCATGAAGAGATGTTCTTCGCGATCGAGCCGGGAGTATTCCGGGCTTCATACGAACAGAATGTCAAATCACTGAACCCACGAGCTGGGACGGAATACCGGGAACTGGCAAAGGATTTTTCCTATGTTCCACAGGATGTTATCCACAGCTTCACGTTTTGGTTTGATTTCAGAGCTCAAGAATCGGGAACCATTGCAGATATCCAACACATGGAAGGTACTCTGAAGATTGGCATTGAAAAAGGGAGGCTCGAAATCCGACTGGATGAAGAGTCTGTGGAGCAGTTTGCAATGGTGGATACGGGGAAAGTGGCGAGAGTAAGTATCTCGCAATACTATCTGGATAGCAGGATCGAGGTCAATGTGAACGGAAAGCATGTGCTTGCGCTGAGGAATCGGATCGAGCCCACAATGTTCTCGTTGAGGAAGAATACCAAAGCGAAGTTTGCCGGCGTTGCGATTTATCGATCTGCCATGAACACCGATGAGATTGAACTTCTGAACAAGGGAATTGCGCTCAATGGAAGCTTGTGTGTCTGGAGTAACTTCGGGATTGATTCCAGCACAGGACAATACGAGAACGACGTCGTTTTTATACCACTTACTGCAAGCGCTGAAGGTAAGTCAGCGCTGAAAGAGAAGATCATTCAGGCGAGAGAAGCACGGGCAAGTCAGCAGGAGTTCCCGGAGAAGGCATACATCATGCTTCCAGAAGAAGAACTGCGCGAATATGCAGGGATTTACGAGATATCGTCGGATGACAGGATGGAAATCAAGCTGGAGGGCGGTGAACTCCGTCTATTCGATCGGGGTAATTCGATTGGGCTGAGGGCAGAATCCAAAGATCACTTTTTCGTTCATGCGCCCTATACTTTTCTGATCGATTTCAAGCGCGAAAGCAGTGCCGTCTCCGAGATGGTCGTAACGGTAATGGGGAATCGACTTACGGCAAAAAAGAAAAGCGAATAGAGGATGTCATTTCTTTGCGGCTGAACCGTTTTGCTCATGCTGCAAGACGGTTCTTTGTTGTTATCGCTGGATTTTCAAACCTTAAGGAATACGTTACAAATCGGATATAATGGAATGTCCTTTTTTGCATTTCACGAATGGTGAGGAGGTTTTGAAGAAATGCCTTTTCTCGTTCATTTTTTTCGATTGCTTCTTCCCGAGAGCTCCATGACCGTAACTTTTTCTTTACAAATTCATCTTTTCCGATTGAAAATGGTGAAAGCGGTTATTTGATCACGATCCACAAAACATTCCGGTGTTTGGTGAATACAAGATTTTCTGGGGGCTGAAATGCAAAGTAATAAGTTAACGCTGTTATTGATATTGCTTCTCACGGTCGCAGGCCTGAAGGCTGTTGGGTTGGGTGTTACACTCAATTACGGCGGAGAGAACGGAGAAGCGGATTACGAATTCGATTTTTACGATCCATATTACGATAACAAGCAAGACGTCGATTTCAATTCCACGCGCTGGGATGTCGCCTTCACTTTCGATTCGAACGTTACCCGAACATCTCCGTTTATCTATCGTATGCGATTCGGGTACGGAATGATCCAGCGCCATTACAAGAACGGGGATTTCTATTTCAGAGGCGATTATGCAACGGAAGTATTCTCGAAAATGACAACGGAGCATGCGTTTGGACTAAAACTGTATCAGAGAGGTCGCTCCAAGCTCTGGTTTGGTTCGTCTTTGCTTATGGAATTCGGATTCTCCAATGAAGATCACCACAAGGACAATGATGAATACGAGCGTGATAGTTTCATGATGGGATTCGGGATCGGTCCCGTACTCGGCTACAACATAGCAATCAATGAATCAATCTGTATAGCCCTCGAACTTTCCGCCCATTTCAAAACGGAGAGCGGCAACACCGATTATTACGTGTCTCTCGAAGATCACTATCCCTATAGCTACAGGGTTTCGGCAGATTATGTGACGCATTCGGTCACCTACATGCTGAAATTCTCCCCACTCATGTATTTTGGGGAACGGTAGCACTAGCCTCGCGGCGGGGCGGCGCTGAAGCCTTTCAGGCTTCGGCAGCATTTTGAGAAGTTTCTGCCGAGAAACTTCTCAAATTGCTGTTAGTGCGCGGAGCGCACGCGCCGCCCCGCCGCGAGGCTGGTGCACAGCTCCCGGATTACTCTCTGCTTCGTAAGAAAGAAAACCCGCCGTGAAGCGGGTTTTTTCCTGAAAAATGTCAGTTTTCTATTCCGTGATAGCCTTGATTGTATTCTTGCACAGCTCTATGGAGCGCTCGGGCGATTCGCTTTCCGCGTAAACACGGATGATTGGCTCCGTTCCTGACTTTCTGATGTGAATCCAGTACTTGTCGCCAATGATCTTGAGACCGTCCGTCCGATCCAGCTTCTCCTCTGCATAGATACGCTCAGCTTTCTGCATGATCGGATCGAGCATGTCGGGCGCAACCTCGATCTTCATCTTACCGAAGTAGTAGCGCGGTATTTCTGCGACAAGCTCCGAAAGCTTCTTGCCGGTCTCGGCCATGTACGAAAGAATCAGAGTCATTCCGATAAACGCGTCGCGAGTGTAATGCACGTCCGGGCAGATAATGCCGCCGTTACCCTCGCCGCCAACGGGACTCTGCAACTCTTTCATTTTCTTGCCAACGTTTATCTCGCCCACGCGCGTGCGATGTACTGTTACGCCGAATCTTTCGGCGATGTCCTCGGAAGCCATGGACGAAGAAAGGTTCGTCACGATGTCGCCCTTGTTTTTGGAAAGAATGTATGATTCAGCGAGCAGTAACGAAAATTCTTCGCCAATCGCCTGGCCATCCTCGTTGATGATGGAAAGCCGGTCGGCGTCGGGATCCGATGCGAAACCGATATCGCACATGCCGATGCGAACCGCGTCTTCAATCTGCCGGAGATTCTCGTTGAGCGGCTCGGGTGGATGTGCGAAAATGCCGGTCTGCTCGCAATTCAGCTCCATAACCTCGCAATTCAATTGATTCAGCAGTTCGACCGCCATCACGCCACCTGCCCCGTTGACGCAATCGATGGCAACTTTGAACCTGCGCGCCCTGATCGCTTCGATATCGAGGTACGGGACGGAGAATATCTTGTCGATATGCCTGCCCACAGCCTGATCGTCCTCGCTGAATGTTCCCATGTGGTCCCACTCGGCATAGAAGATCGGGTCGTCAAACATCGCAAGGAACGTTGCCGCCTTCTCGGGGAAGAGGAACAGGCCGTTCGAATCGACGAACTTCATCGCGTTCCACTGCGCAGGGTTGTGGGAAGCGGTGATGCAGATGCCTCCAGCAGCGTCGCTTTCTTCTACTGCCAGTAAAACCGTAGGCGTCGGCACTATTCCCAGATCGACAACATCGCAGCCCACGCTCATCAGTCCAGAGACAACGGCGTGAAGCATGGCCGGCCCCGTTCTGCGTGAGTCGCGTCCGATAATAATCTTGCCGCGGTTCTGGAGGATACCGAAATGCGCGGCGTATTGTAAGGCGATGTCAGGGGGGCAGGGTGTCGCCATAGACGCCACGTACGCCTGAAACGCTGGTCATAAGTTTACTCATTGAATTGCTCCATATTGTAGTTTGCCATCGATGATCACCGCCTCGACGCGGTTTCTGCTGTCGAACGGATCACCGGAAAAAACGTTGATGTCGGCTTGTTTGCCGGATTCCAAGCTTCCGATTTGCTTCTCGTATCCGAGAATGCGAGCCGGCCTAATCGTGATCGCCTCAAGCGCGGTTCTTTCGGAAAGGCCGTTGCGGATGGCAAGGCGGACGTCGTCAAAAAGTGCGCCGATCCGCTCCACGGGTGCGTCCGACATGATCGAGAATTGTACTCCCGCCTTTTCCAGAACGCCGGCAGATTCGAGCGACTTGTTGCGCAGCTCGAACTTGGTGCGCGTACTGTTGAGCGGTCCGATGATGACGGGAACTTGCTTCCTCGCGAGGAAATCGGCAATCGTCCAGCCTTCGGTGCAGTGCTCGATCACCAATCGGAGATCGAATTCCTCCGCGATGCGAATGGCCGTCTGGATGTCGTCCATGCGATGGGCATGTGCGCGCAAGGGCAGGTCTCGCGAGAGGATTTTTCCGAGCACTTCCATCTCCGGATCGTGCTCGAAGTACTTCTCCTCTTCATGATGGCGCGTCTTTCGCTCATTGTATTGACTAGCCTTCAGGAAATGCTTGCGGATCATCGCAGCGATTCCCATGCGGGTGCCGGGAATCTTCCTCAGACTCGCGTAACGCACCTTCGGATTCTCGCCGAAGGCGCATTTCAAGCCCACAAATTCGTCCACGAGCATGTCTTCCACAATGTTGCCGCGATTCTTCAGCAGCGCCATCTGGCCGCCGATCACGTTTCCGCTTCCTGGGGAGATACACATGGAGGTGATACCGTTCTGCAGTGCATCGACAAAAGCAGGATCATCGGGATAGATTGCGTCCAGGGCGCGGAGCATGGGCTGGACGGGTTCTCCATAGTCGTTACCGTCATGCCCCACTTCCCCGGCTCCTTCATTGAACACACCGATGTGGCAATGCGCATCGATGAATCCCGGTGTAATGCTTTTTCCCTGGAGATCGAACCGCGTCCAATCCGCAGGAACGTCAATCCCCTGTCCAACAGCCTTGATATGTCCTTCCTCGATCAGGATGATTCCCTGATCGAGAGGTTCTCCGGCAGCGGTATAGATACGAGCTCCGACGAGAGCAAACTGATTGGGCAGGCCAGTCACGATACTCCCCCAATCAATCCATGTTTTTATCGATAAGGTTCTGGATCATTGCTTCGTCCGTAAGGTACGGAACCGTGATATGACCCTCGCCTTCGTGATTTCTATTCCAGTCTTTCACCGTCTTCATCGCGTTCTCGTTGCGAGCCCAGTTACGACGGGCAACACCGCCCATCACATCCCATGAAAGCGCTTGACGAATAATTGTGTCGGCTTTCTTGCTGCCGTCCAGAACAATGCCGTTTCCGCCATTGCTTGCTCTCCCGATACCTACGCCGCCTCCGTTTGACAGAACGACGAGCGTCATGCCACGTGCTATGTTTCCGCCGAAGCATTGAACCGACATATCCGCCGTTACATTGCTCCCGTCGTAGATATTGGCTGTCTCACGGAAGGGGGAGTCGGTGCCGGAGACGTCGTGGTGATCGCGTCCCAGCATGACGGGGCCAAGCTTGCCTTTCCGGATCATCTCGTTGAACTTCAGCGCGATGCGGACGCGTCCCTCTTCGTCGGCGTAGAGGATACGGGCCTTGGTTCCCACCACGAGCTTGTTCTGCTCTGCGGTTCGGATCCAGTGGTAGTTGTCGAAGTCCTGCGGGCTGCGATCAGGGTCGATGCAGTCCATCGCGAGTTTGTCTGTCAGCTTCAGGTCTTCTTCCTTTCCGCTCAGGCATACCCACCGGAAAGGGCCGTAGCCGTTATCGAAGCAGATCGGGCCCATGATGTCCTCCACGTAGGATGGCCAGATGAAGCCTTCGCTGGTATCGACGCCGTTCTTGGAGATGGTCTTCTCGCCGGCTTCGAAGATGGAAGCCATAAAGCTGTTGCCGTAATCCCAGAAGTACGCTCCCTTTTTCGTTAGGCGTTTGATAACCTGGAAGTGGCGGAGGAGCGATTCGTCCACCAGTTCCTTGAATCTATCCGGATCGTCGTTCATGATCTTGCGTCCCTCGTCGAAGGAAACGCCGACCGGTGTGTATCCGCCTTCGTAAACGGCGTGACACGAGGTCTGATCCGAGATGAGCGGGATATCGATGTCATGTTCGTCTATGTACTCGAGCAGGTCGACGACATTCCCGTGGTAGGCGATCGATACGCTTTCGCCGGACTTCTTGTATTCGTCCACCCATTGGAAAACCTGATGCAGATTGTCGGAAACCTTGCCGACCCAGCCCTGCGAGTGGCGGGTCTCGATGCGGCTGTACTCGACCTCCGCGATGATGCCGATTCCGCCGGCGATCTCGATCGCCTTGGCTTGCGCACCCGACATTCCGCCGAGACCGGAGGTCGCGTAGCAAATGCCGGAAAGATTCTTGTCGCTGGGCAATCCGAGGTACTTGCGCGCGGCGTTCAACACGGTGATGTAGGTTCCGTGGACGATGCCCTGCGGACCGATGTACATCCATCCGCCGGCGGTCATCTGGCCGTAGTTGGTGCAACCGAGCGCGGTAAGTTTGCGGAAGTTTTCGGGATCGTCCCACTGGCCCACCATGAGGCCGTTGGTGGAGATCACGCGCGGGGCGTCCGGCTTGGAGGGAAACAGGCCCACCGGGTGGCCGGAGGAGACGACGAGCGTCTGGTCTTCCGTAATGATCTCGAGATATTTCTTAATAAGCTGATACTGCATCCAATTCTGGCACACCTGACCGGTTTCGCCGTAGGTGACCAGCTCGTAAGGGTACAGCGCGACGTCAAAATCGAGGTTGTTGTCGATCATCACCTGCAACGCGCGGCCCTCCACCGATCCCTTGTAGGCGTCGATGGGCTTTCCGCTCAGTTTACCTGCGGGACGGTATCGATAGCCGTAGATGCGCCCCATGGTCTTGAGCTCCTCCATGAATTCGGGAGCGAGTGCTTCGTGCAGGGATTCGGGGATGTATCTCAGCGCGTTTTTCAGCGCGAGGGCAGCTTCACGTTTGTTGAGGTTGAATCCGCGGCTGGGCGCTCTTCTGATTCCGGGTTCGAAGGTCTTCTTCTCGGGAAGTACATCGGATAGCGTGATTTGGATTGGCGCCTTGAGTTCGGGCATGGTTCCTCCTTTATTCGATCATTCCGCTTTTTATGATTTGCTTTTTGTCCTGCTTCTCTTCTTGCAGGTATTCAGTCAACTTCTCGTCCAGGCTGTTCACGATGTCCAGCGAGAAATCCTTGGTTTGGCCATTGCGCGACTGCCGGCGCAGAAGGAAGATGTTGTCGATGTGCGAGTCTTCCAGCTCGGGGTAGAAATTCTCGTCGATGGTTTCGCAGACGACGATGTTCTTGCACTGGTCGTAGCTCATCTTGGCAAGGCGCGAATAATAATCGACGCGGATGAAGTGCTCTTCCATGAAGTTGCGGAAGGTATGGAAAATCAGCATGGGCATGGTGACCTGGTACTTGTTGAAGTTGCGTCTGCCCCTGAGCCGGAACTGAAGATCGATCTGCTGGGCGAGCATCAGGAAGCGCGGCGATTCCTTGAACTGCGTTTTGGAATCTTTTTCGTTCAAGAGGTTCTTCTGGAAGAAGCTCAGATCCAGGCAGAAGCGCTGGTAGCCCCATTTGATACCGCTGACGTTGAAAATCTCGTGTCGATTCAACAAGAGGGTGAGGAGATCCTCCAGATACGCGACGGAGAAAATCTCGTGGCTCGTCTTGAACCCGCTCTTGGTGGCGCGATCGAAACGATACTTGGGATTGAGCAACTCAATGGAGAAATCGTTGAGCGCTTCCACGAATTCCTTCATGCCGGTTGTTCCTTCGGCGAGGTCTTCCGCGGCCTTGTCCACCTTCTTCCATTTGATGTTGATCGTGTTGAGATACATTCGATTGATCGGATTCTTCTCCGACTTCAAATGCTTGCTTAGGATGTCATTGAAAAACATAGTTACTCCTGTGGCGAGAAAGGGAAGGATCTCGAGAATCGCACCGGTTCGATCGCCATTAGCGTTGAGAAATGCAGGTTGGATCAGGAATGAAGAAGCTGCTCCCTGAACTCGTTCAGTTTGCGAACGTGGCTGATTTCTTCGTTGATGATGATACGAATGGCTTCTTTCGCCTTGCCGCCGTTGACCTGGTCGTCGAGGGCGTGGAAGTAAAGAAGGGTGTCTTTCTCGAACGAAATTGCGTTCAGGAGTACCTCGGTGACGTTCTTGGCTTCGATCGCGGTCTGGATGGCCGACGCAGGCGACGAGAAGATGCGCGAATCGACGATGGCCTGCATGTAGGAGCCCACCACATCCCAGTCTTGCGACTGCTCGATCTCGACTTCGTCCAGGTGGTCGCGCAGGGCCATGAAGGTCTTTTCGTGCCGGATTTCTTCATCGCGAAGGAAGGTGATCAGGTTCTTCGCCTCTTCGTCGAGGTCCTTGCGCTGCAACGCCTTATCATAGTAGCTGTAGCCGCTCTGCTCGATCTGTACCGCCATTTCGATGACTTCGTTCAGTGAAAACTTTTGCATTTATCCTCCAAAATGTAGGTTCTTTCCAAGGAAACTCGGATCATGATAATCGTCTGTACTCAATTTACTTGCGGATTCGTTTTCGTCAAGAAAAAAGCTGGGGGAGGGGGGAGGGGGATAACGGAAAAGAAGGGGATGAGTGAACATTTCTTTTCACTGTGAGAAAACATATCATTCGACAGGAAGATTACTCACTTAGTATATCATTTTCCAATCATTATCGTTATGTGCTCGTCGAAAGAGTGGAAATTTCGTTCATTTCCCTTTTTATTATTACGTCCAAACTCTGTTCTGTCAATACACCCTTGAAGATACTTTACCAAATCATCGAATCGTTCAATCTTAATCCGGTCCCAATTATTCCCGAACTTTTTTCGTATATTAACGTATATGACAGCATAACTGAAATCTTTCCTTTGATGGATTCCCTCGGTTGCACATTTATGATACCTATCAATTAAATACTTTATATATGCTCTATGTTCCTCACTTGCGCCGATAGAACCTTCGAGTGGGACTTTATTTATCGCACCTTTTGATTGCTTTATTGTAAGATTCTGTGTGAAGATTGGGGCTTCATTCGTTTCAATTTTTATTGAAAGTTTTTGTTTGAGTAGCTCAACCCACTTTGGATCAACCTTGTTGGATTCATAAGGAAATGCACCGATATGTTTCTCTTTCATATTGTAAAGGAATTCAGTGGTATATTTGTTTGGATTGTCATCAATGATTTTGTGATGATTGGGGCATAACAATATAAGGTTACTGAATGATTGCCTGTCTTCACTAGATTGTTTTTCATCGTATCTCGCAGAAGATGGATTCTCCCCTTTGATATGGCAGATTTGACCAAGGCTTGCATCTTCGAAATAAAGCTCTTGATTACATCCCGGAAAAGCACATTGATTGTGTGATGTCGCACATAGTCGTTTTATCACTGAAGTTGAAATGCCTTTCTTATTACTGCTCATATCTTCTCCTTGTTGGCGGGGCGAGGAGGGAAGTTCCCTCCCCATGTCTCCAGTATATCGCTGTCGCTTAGCTCAATGCTCAACAAAGCCAAAGCTAAGGTCTCTCCTTATCGCCCCAGACATGGTGGAGAAACCTTGAAGCCAGCACTTATTTGAGCATTTATTCCCATAATTGCCTCCTGTCCGTTTAGATTAATTACATTAGTCAGAAAATGGACTAAGGATACGACAAGAAAGTGAGCTAAGACAATCCAATGCTGGCAATTTTATTAAATATTTGTTTGTGAATGATTCGTGTCAAGTAATTCTATATTTCCCCCTTGACAAAAAATCCCGGTGAGTAAGCTATTTGGCTATGGAATACACGAAAGCGACCTACGAAGGAATCAACTACTGCGTTCGTTGTGGCGGCGAGCTGTATATTCGGCGCGACCACGAGGGACGCGAGCGCCCGCACTGCCACAGTTGCGGCTGGGTTTACTACAAGAACCCGGTGCCGGCGGCGGCGTGCGTGGTTTTCGATGAGGAGGACCGCCTCTTGATCATCCTTCGCAAGAACGAGCCCAAGGCGGGTGAGTGGGCGCTTCCCAGCGGCTACATCGAGATCGACCAGACGCCGGAGGAAACCTCTGTGCGCGAGCTGGAAGAGGAAACCGGTCTCATCGGGCGCAACGAGCGGTTCCTGGGGTATTTCACGGGCTCTTCTCCACTCTATCAAAGCATTCTTTCGTTCGGCTTTCTCATGAAGGCCGAGGGAGGTCGGCTTCTTGCAGGGGATGACGCTGCAGAAGCCAGTTTCGTCCCTCTAAGCGACCTGCCGCCGATCGCCTTTGCTTCGCATCGCCATTTCATCGAAGAGGCGAAGAAGCTCAAGGGACTCGCGTAAACCACTTAACAGGCAGGTCTTACAATTTTCCACAAGAATCATAACGTGCTCTCGCTGTGTTTGGGTTGCCAGTTGTATGCCCCTTCGACTCCGCTCAAGGTGACATTGAGGTAGTCATGCTGACATTGAGGTAGTGAGAATGCCCCTTCGACTCCGCTCAGAGTGACAATGAGGTAGTCATGGTGACATTTAGGTAGTCAGAGTGACATTGAGGTAGTCAGAGTGATCTGTGTAGCAACCGAAACAACAGCGGCATAAAAAAGATTGACTGCTGGTAGCAGTCCCAATGATTTGCATACATAGGAGTAATCGATGGATATCGAGAAAATATATCAACCGCAAGCCACCGAGAAGAAGTGGTATAAATACTGGATGGATAAGGGCATGTTCACGCCGAAGATCGGCAAGGACAAGGAGCCTTACACCATCCTGATTCCGCCGCCGAATGTGACCGGCATCCTACACATGGGCCACGTGCTCAACAACACCTATCAGGACGTGATGGTGCGCTATCAGCGCATGACCGGTAGGCCAACCCTCTGGCTCCCCGGTGTGGACCACGCCGGAATCGCCACGCAGAACGTGGTGGAGAAGGAGCTCGCGAAAGAGGGACTCACCCGTTTCGACGTGGGACGCGAGAAGCTCGTGGAACGCATCTGGGAATGGAAGGAGCAGAAGGGCGGTCGCATCATCGAGCAGCTCAAGCAGCTCGGCGCTTCCTGCGACTGGTCACGCGAGCGTTACACCATGGACGACGTGCTCTCTCGCGCGGTTCGCAAGGTGTTTGTGCACCTCTATGAAAAGGACCTGATCTACAAGGGCAACTACATCATCAACTGGTGTCCGCGATGCAATACCGCGCTCTCCAACGACGAAGTGGATCACGAGGACGAGACCGGAAAACTCTGGTACCTCTGCTATCCGTTCAGTGACGGAAGCGACTTCGTGACCGTCGCCACCACCCGACCGGAAACCATGCTGGGCGACGTTGCGGTGGCGGTGAATCCGAACGACGAGCGCTACAAGCACATGATCGGTAAGACGGTGCTGCTGCCGTTCGTCGGGCGAGAGATTCCCATTATCGCGGACGAATACGTCGACAAAGACTTCGGAACCGGGTGCGTGAAGATCACCCCGGCGCACGATCCCAACGACTTCATGATGGGACAGCGCCACGGTCTGGAGCCCATCCTCGTGATGGACGATCACGGCATCATGAACGAGAACGCGAGTCCGCTCTTCAAGGGCATGGACCGGTTCGCCTGCCGTGAGAAGATCGTTGAACTGCTCAAGCAGCAGCGGCTTCTGAACAAGATCGAGGATCATCAGCATGCGGTGGGACATTGCTACCGCTGTGCAACCGTCATTGAGCCCTATCTTTCCGATCAGTGGTTCGTGCGCATGCAACCGCTCGCCGAACCCGCAATCGACGTGGTGAACTCGGGAGAGGTGAAGTTCATTCCAGAGCGCTGGACGAAGGTTTACCTGCACTGGATGGAGAACATCCGCGACTGGTGTATCTCTCGCCAGATTTGGTGGGGACATCGCATCCCTGCGTGGTACTGCGAATGCGGCGAGATGATCGTCTCCGAAGAGGATCCGACAACCTGCCCGAAGTGCGGAAGCGATAAACTCCGTCAGGACGAAGACGTGCTCGATACCTGGTTTTCCTCATGGCTGTGGCCCTTCTCGACGATGGGTTGGCCGGAGAAGACGCAGGACCTCGAGTACTTCCTGCCGACGAATTTGCTGGTTACCGCGCCCGGAATCATCTACCTCTGGGTGGCGCGGATGATCATGTCTACGCTGGAGTTCACGGGCAAGATTCCGTTCGATACCGTGTTCCTGCATGGGATGGTTCTGGACGAGCAGGGCCGCAAGATGAGCAAGTCGCTGGGCAATTCGCCCGATCCGATCGACCTCATCGCGATCTATGGCGCCGACGCGCTCCGCTTCAGCATGATCTTCAATACGCCGCGCGGTCAGGACAGCTACTTCTCGGAATCTGTCATCGAGAACGGACGCAATTTCGCGAACAAGATATGGAACGCGTATCGCTTCATCATGATGAGCGTGGAGAAGATCGAAGGGCTCCCGAAGGAAGACGAGCTCGAGCTGGAGCTTGCTGACAAATGGATTCTTTCTCGCTTGAATCAGGTGACAAAGCAGGCGAACGAAGATTTTGCCAACGTTCGGTTCAACGATGCCGCGCAGCTCATCCAGGAATTCATCTGGAAGGAGTTCTGCTCGTGGTATCTGGAGCTCAGCAAGGATCGTATTTACAACGAGGACAACAAGAAGGCGCAACGCACAGCGAAGTACATCCTTCTGCACGTGCTGGAGCATTCCATGCGGCTTCTTCATCCGCTGATGCCGTTCATTACCGAGGAAATCTGGCAGAGCTTGAAGGAGCAGATGCCGCTGCAAGAGGAAGCGCTGATCATCGCCAAGTATCCGGTTTGCGACGATGGAATGATCGAGGCAACCATCGAGAGCGACATGCAACTCGTTCAGGATTGCATCAGTTGTATCCGTAACCTGCGCAAGCAGATGGGTATAGCGCCGGGCAAGATGGTCAACGTCTCGATCAGGGTTGCCACCGGTGAACAGAAATCGATCATCGAAGAGAATCTCGGTTACTTCTCCAAGCTGGCAAAGATCGAAGAGATGACAGTCGGAACCGATGTGGCACGTCCGAAGCCTTCTCTTGCGGATGTAGTAACCGATATCGAGATTTACCTGCCGCTGACGGGTTTGGTGGATATCGACGGCGAAATCGCGCGTCTCGAGAAGCAGGAAGGAAAGCTTTCGCAAGACCTGAAGCGCATCGAGGGCAAGCTGAACAACGAGAGTTTCACCGCTCGCGCTCCTCAAGAGGTTGTCGATAAAGAGAAGGAAAAGTATGAGGAAGTTCGTGTCACGCTTGAAAAGACTCGGGCTCTTCTCGAAGATTTGAGATAGAAATTATCGCAATAGATTCAGGGGAGAGCTTCGGTTCTCCCCTTTATGTTTGTCTGAATCAGATTTCTCAGGATTTACATGATTTACAGGATGGAGAATAACCTCTCGGAGGTCTTTTGTTCAAACGAAAGGAGAAATCGTGAAACTGGTGCCATACGACAAGATTACGGAGAAAGAATACAACGATTACATCCGAGAGCTGGATGAGGCGGGAGAAATCAGTGTGCCGTCGGTGCTTGTGCGGGAGACATGTTCATTCGAGGAGACGGTTGAGCAATGGAGAGACGAGACGATGGTAGAGAATTGTCCTGACGGTTGGATGCCATCGACATTGTATTTCATGGTCAGCGATAAGGGGCGAATCTATGGCTCGACCCATTTCCGGCACGAGCTCAACGACTTCCTGAAGCACTTCGGTGGTCACATCGGATATATCGTTCGTCCATCCGAGCGGCGGAAAGGGTATGCAACTATGATGCTGAAGATGATGCTGGATGTGGCTCGCGAGAAAGGCTATGACCGTGTGTTCATCACCTGCAACGACGACAATATCGGTTCGGCCAAAACAATCGAGAACAACGGCGTGAGGGAATTCACCACTTCCACGTATGAAGGTATGCTGTTCCGGCAGTATTGGATTGAATTGTAAAGCGCTAACGTCTCGAAACGATGAAGGAGTTATGATGCGACTTGTTAGATTTGATGGAATTACGAGAGAAGCTTACTATGAATACATCGAGGAGATTCTCGCATCGGGCGAACCGGTATCTCCTTCGGCGATCATCAATGGGAAGCTCACGTACGAGGAGCTTAAGGAATATTGGGAATTGGCTTCATCGTGGGAAACGTGCGAGCCGGGACTGGTTCCCGCAACGTTGTACTACCTGGTCGATGCCCGGGGGCGTATTTGTGGCGCGATCCAATTTCGGCATGAGCTCAATGATTTTCTGGAGCATTTCGGCGGACATATCGGTTACGGAGTACGTCCTACCGAGCGCAGGAAGGGTTACGCGACGCTCATGCTACGCCACATGCTGGCGATTGCCCGGAACAAGGGATACGAAAGTGTTCTGATCACTTGCCACGACGACAATATCGGTTCGGCGAAGACGATCGAGAACAACGGCGGGAAGGAGTATACCACTTCCACGTATGAAGGTAAGCTGTTCCGGCAGTATTGGGTGGAAGTGTAATGCGCTAACGACGTGGCATCTTCGCCCGATCCCCGCCTGCACAGGGATATACCACACCCTTGAGAATGGACTAATGTAAGGCGACAAGGCTGTGGAACACCCTGTGCAGGCGGGGATCGAACGAATCTGCTAACGTCTCGAACCGATGAATGCATACACACATTTTCATTGACATCCACGCCCGTGAAACCAGCCTTCACAGTCAAAGGAGAACCTTATGCAGTACAAGACGATAGCAGTCCGCACGGCGCAGCGTAACCAGATGGTGGATATCACTCGCGAAGTGATTCAGTTTGTAAGAGAATCCGGTATCGTGAACGGGCGTATGACCGTCCATGTGCCACACACAACCGCGGCTGTGACCATCAACGAAAACGCCGATCCGGATGTCCCGCGGGATATCCTGATGTTCCTAACGAAGCTGATCCCGCAGAGCAGCGGATTCCATCACATGGAAGGCAACTCCGACGCCCACATCAAGAGCAGCCTCTTCGGGTGCTCGCAAGATATCCTGGTGAAGGATGGCGAGGCAGTTCTGGGGACCTGGCAGGGTGTCTGGTTCTGCGAGTTCGACGGACCGCGCAACCGCAAGTGTATCCTGGGGATATCCGAATGCTGATGAAGTGGATCACGCTCGGGATAGCTCTGATCGTTCTGTTCTCGCTGGCAAGAAAGAGCATTTGGATAGCGCTGCTTTCGGCCTGCGCGGTGATCGGATTCATCCTGTTGAAGCCGCTGGCGTTTCTGCATTTGATTCTGCAAACGATTGGCGATCCATCGTTGCAGTTCATGGCGGTTGCCGTGGGGATTATTCCCATCATCGGTGGTGTGTTGCAAGCGTCGGGAATGCTGACCGGCATGGTGAGCAATCTCAATATGCGCCGGGACGCGTATCTGATGTCGGCTCCGGCTTTCCTGGGACTTCTTCCCGTTCCGGGCGGCGCGCTTCTATCCGCGCCGCTGGTGTTCCGCGCCGGAGACGATATAAGCGACCGCGATTACGCGGTTATCAACGTGTGGTTCCGTCATGTACTGACATTCATCTATCCCCTGGCTGCGCTGTTGCCGACGACGAAAATGGTTTCCACGATTCAGGACGCGCACCTGAGCATGTTCACCGCAATGGTCTATCTCATACCCGGCGCTCTGCTGATAACCGTTCTGGGCTACTTCTTCTTCTTGCGTAAAGTCAAGGGTCGGCTGATGATACAGGGGAAACGAGACATCGTAAAGGTGCTGGTTCCGATCGGGATCATTCTGGCGGCGCCTGTCACGCAATTTGTGCTGAGCCACATTTTCCCGGGCGTGATGGACGAGCTGTTCCTGCTCATCGGCGTAAGCCTCTCGTTGATCCTGGCAATCGTAGCCGGGAGACTGTCCAGACCCGATTTCTTCAAATCGGCACGGAAGATGAAGCCCTGGAATTTCTATCTCCTGATGCTGGCGATCTTCTTGTTTCTCAATACGTTCAAGACGGCCGGCATACCCGATGTGATTGCCGCGTTCGACGTATCTCCTGCGGTCCTCGTAGTGGGGATCGGAGCGCTTGTGGGATTCATCACGGCACGCACGCAGTTGGGGATGTCGATTCTGCTGCCTCTCTATTACGCCAAATTCGGTGAGATCGGCTATATGGCGTTCACCCTGATGTATATGTCGGTCTTCATGGGTTACGTGATTTCACCCCTGCATCCCTGTATATTGGTGACGCTGGAGTTTTTCGGAACCAGCCTGAAGTCGTTCCTGATGCGCGTGTGGGCTCCGGGCGTGATCACAATCGCTCTCGTGTTCGTCGTTGCGTTGATTGTGCTGTAAAAAGGTTGTAATCAGAACGCTTGACAGTTTCAGGCTCTTTCCATTACTTATGAAAGCAGAATAATAAACCGGTTTGAGGATTGTATGAAAACAAGGATATTGCTCCTTTTTGCGCTTTTGTCAATGATAAGTTTATCCAATGCGTTGAATTACTCCAATTCGGTCTTCACCGGAATGGAATCATATTTATACAATCCCGCTTTTCTATCGGGAGATCGGGATTGCGGTGTATCCTACCTGTTCGATTACAACGATAACCGCGAACAAATGCTGACCTTCCGTTTCCCGCGTTATTTTGCCTATTCGTACGACTTCGACAACGAGCGATATTACCTTGGCGGGGCTATTTCTCCATTACGCAACCTCCACACCGGCATCCTGATGCGCAAGGCGGACGACACGCTACTTGATTTCGGCGCATTGTATCGTCCGTTCAACCAAATCTCGCTGGGCTGGACGGTTTACGATTTCGCCCATGAGAAACCCGATATGAATCTGGGGCTGGCCGTTCGTCCGTATCGCGATTACCTGACGCTGTACGCGGAGCAGGAAATCTTCTGGAACTACTCGGATGAGGAGTACAGCCGGGATTACTATTTCATGGGGGCGGTGCTACGCCCCTTTAATGGTCTGGAATTCGATGCGAATTACGACCAGGACGAAAACTGGCAGATCATGCTGCGCATCGGTCTCGATCACTTGTCCGTGGGCTATCTCTCTCAGGGGAAAGAGAGCGACAGCTACAACACGAGGCAAATTGTCACGTGGTCGGCAGTTGACTGGCAGAGTCTGTTTACGCCGGGAAACCGTATGGAGATCATAAAAGTCGGAAACGGTTTCACAACGGACGATTCGGGATTCTCTTTCATGGAAAGGCAAAAGGGCGATTTCCGGATACTGGAAAAAATCCGAGAGGCAGAAGCGAATCCCAAAGTGCGAAACATTCTGCTGCACGTTCAACAGCCGGATGCGTCGTTCGCGCAGCTTGAGGAAATCAGGAATGAATTGATGCGGTTCCGCAAGCACGGAAAGGTTGCCTGCTACCTCGATTACGCCGATCTGAAAAGCCTCTATCTCGCTTCCGCAGCGGATTACATCGTGGCTTCTCCGGCAGCTTGTGTCGACCTGAGCGATACCGGGCAGACGCTCCTTCAATGGAGTGGACTACTCGATGAGCTCGATATCGACGTGGAGAGCTGGCAAGTAGGAGAGAAATTCCGCGGATCCGATGCTTACAAGGAAAGCGAATTGCCCGGAGACCTCAAAGAGCAGGTACTGGCGTTGCGGCGTCAGGCGATTGACGACGTTAAAAGAGCGATCAAGGAATCGCGGAGCATTACGCAAGATATAACCGCCTTGCCTTCTCCGATGACGGCGAGTCAGGCGCTTGAAGCGGGATTGATCGATGAGGAAGGATACATCGGGAATGCCGAGAACTTCCTGAAGCCGTCCAAACGATTTCCAGAGCCGCGGATCGAGTCTCTTGAAGGAATGGTCTCGATGCAGCGGGATTGGGCGGTGGAATCCCGGATCGCATTGATCGACATACAGGGTAACATTATGCCGGGTGAAGACCGGGACTGCATTCTGCCGCTGCCGATGTTCGGCGGGAAAATCGCCGGTCTCGATCGCATCATGCGCCAACTCGAGAGGGCGGAGAATGGTTCTATCTATAAGGCTATCGTATTGCGTATCGATAGCGGCGGGGGTGATGTGGCTGCCGTTTCCTCGCTTTGGAACAGAATCCGCGAGATCAACCGGCGCAAACCGGTGGTAATCTCCTGCTCGGGTATCTGTGCTTCGGGGGCGTATTATCTAGCGCTTCCCGCGGAACGTATTTTTGTGGACCGCTACACGGTTTCAGGTGGATTCGGCGTAACGGCATACCGGTTCGACGCCGGAGGATTGTTTTCGAAGCTGGGCCTAAGAAGCGAGATGATCTACGCGACCGAGGCGAATGGCTCGGAGTATCAGAATATGGCTAGCGTGTATTACCGTCAGCTTCTGACGCGAATCTCTTCCGCGCGGGATATACCCATGATTGAGGTGAATCGGCTTGGGGAAGGCTATTTGCTTGTGGGAAGCGATGTCCTCACGCGTGGCCTGGCGGATGAGATCGGTGGGATCGAGGATGCAATACGCTATGCGAAGCATCGAGCGGGGCTTTCTGAAAAAGCGCATGTAGAACCGATTTCAGAGCCGTTCTCGTTCCATCACCTGCTCCCTTCGATGAAACGGGATTTTCCGCTGAAAAATGGTTTCTACATGCACTCAGGATTGAATCGAGGATTGTGACACGCAACGATCTCCATTGGATGAGACCGCACAAATCACTATTTCATGAGGACCATTTTCCTGCTCAATTCTTTTCCTTGATACTTTAGCACAAGCAAATACACGCCGGATGAAACTGCTTTCCCGACGTTGTCGGTGCCGTTCCAGACTACTTTATACGTACCTGCTTCCATGTTTTGATCGACCAGCGTTGTGATGCGTTGTCCCCGCGCGTTGTAGACGTTCATTGAGACGCTGGACGACACGGGGATGTTGTAGGTGATCGTCGTTTCCGGGTTGAAGGGATTGGGAGAGACGGTTATCAACGTGTTCAACTCCGGGGTATCGCTCTGCGAGGCGTCCATCGAGAGAGGGAAGTAGTTCATGTTGCTGGACGCGAAGGATGCGACCGCGAGCTGGCCGGTGGATTCATTGGCGTACAGGCCGCTGGGACGGGTTACCAGTCCCGTGATGATGTGAAGTTCATCAACCACGCCGGGCTGAAACCAATAGACGCGATTGCCGTTCCAGCATGAGAGGTAGACTTTTCCGGCGGAGTCCATACAGATTTGGATAAATTGTCCTGGTGCCGAGGAAATCAGATTTTCAGCTTCCTGCGTATTGATATCGAACGCCTTGATGGGGCCGCTTCCGTAGCACGCGACGATCAATCTCTCGCCTGCGGGATCATAAGCTACGCCCTGGGGGCCGGATGGCATTCCTCCGCTGATCCATACTTCACTCTCGCCGGCTGCCAGATCGATCTTGTGGATTTTTCCACCCTGATCCGCGATGTACAGGTTCCCTGAATCGTCAGCGCATAACTCGGCGCATGCAAGGCAGTTATCGATTCCCATCTCGAGCATGAGGAAGTCGGTGTCCAAGCTGTAACCGTACAAAGTCGGCGGATTGTTTCCCGTAACGTAGAGCATTCTTTCATGGACAAGAACGCCGAGGGGTTGGGTCGTGCCTTCTGCATAAACCGTCTCGTTACCTTCGAGGTCGATCGCGATGATATTGTTACTGCTGTAGTTTGCGACGAAGTAGCGATAGCCGATCGGGTCCCACGTAACACCTTCCGGACCGTTCAGTAAACTTTGAGCGAAAAGGGACATACAAATCACCCCCATGAATATAATCATAGCAACTTTCATAGTGCCTCCTTACTTAGCGTGGCTGGATTGCGTCGATGAGGAAATTGACATAGCTCTGGTAGAACGAGTCGTCGAAATATCCCAGGACTACGACTTCGTTGAGGATCAGGCGCAGTGTCATGCTGACCCACTGAATCAGCATGTCGGTGCTGTAATCCGTGCGGATTTGTCCGAGCTTTTTTCCCTCGTCGAATATAGATTTGAATCGACTAATATAGGGCTTTTTCTGGCGCTCGAAGGCCGCGTCGACCTCCTCGGAAAGCGCATCCTCGTTAATGCCGTGGTGGTCGTACTGCATCGCGAGACGGAATTCGTCGGGGTGCTCGCGTATGTATTCGAGCTGCGCCTTGCCGTACAAACGGAGCTGCTCGATGGGATCCCTGCCGTGACTTATCTTCTCGAAGACCCACTCCAGGCGTTTCTCGTTGAACTCGAGAAAAACGGTCATGTAGAGGTCGTCCTTGTTCTTGAAATAGTGGTAAAGGTTGCCGACCGTGATCCCAACTTCCTTCGCTATCCTGCGCAGGCTGCTCTTGTCGTAGCCATCACTCAGGAAAGCTCTGCGAGCTGCATTCAGTATCTTCTCTTCAAGCTCGGTCTTCTTCGTTTGCATCGAATCTCCTTTATCTGTCGACAAGATGAGCAGGCGGATTCCATCTTGTCAAGATAAAAATGAACGAGTTCATTATTGGGCCTGCTTGATCCACGAGGTGCAGGTTGCGGAGTTTGTGCCCCGCTCAGCGCGGCGGCGGCGTGTGCGCTTCGCGCACCGAAGGTTCCCGATGTTGCTCAGGGCAAAGCAACATCGGGAACTTTCGAGGACGCCTTTGGCGTCCAACGCCGCCGCCGCGCGGGAGTACGCTGAACGACTTTGAAGCACGGGGCCCGATCGCATGACGAAAGCGAATTCTGTTGACAATAATGCACAGAAGGAGAACCTAAAATTCTTGAGGAACAAATGGCAGTGAATAACAGAAAATACGATGTAATAGTGATTGGCGCGGGTCACGCCGGCTGCGAGGCAGCGCTCGCTTCGGCGAGGATGGGTGCTTCGACGCTCGTTTTCGTTGTAAAATTCGAAAGCATCGGTCGGATGTCTTGCAATCCTTCGCTGGGTGGACCGGCGAAAGGTCATTTGGCGCGCGAGTTGGACGCTTTGGGCGGTGAGATCGGCAAAATCGGTGATATGACAGGCATCCAGTTCAGAATGCTGAATCGGAAGAAGGGACCGGCGGTTTGGGCGCCGCGCTCGCAGAACGATCGATTGCAGTACTCCATCGAAATGCGGATGAGCCTGGAGAACCAGCCGGGATTGGACATCAAGGAATCGATCATCGACGAAATTCTTGTCGATAGCTCCGGGAAGAAAGTTGTTGGCGTGCGATCGCATCTGGGCGAGGACTATTTCGCACCACGAGTAATCGTTGCAACCGGTACCTTTTTGCGCGGAACGATCCATGTTGGAGACGTGAATTTCAGCGGAGGCCGCTCGGGTGAACCGGCAGCGAACGTCCTGACAGGTTCGCTCGAGAAACTCGGTTTGCAGACGGCCCGTTTCAAGACCGGAACGCCGCCGAGAGTCGATTTGCGTACGGTTGACCTGTCCAGACTCGAGGAACAACCAGGCGACCCGGATCCGGAGGGGTTTACTTTCTACCGCGATATCCCGCTGCACAACAAGGTTAGTTGCTGGCTTACGTACACCAACGAACAAACGCACCGTATCATCGAAGAGAACCTGAAGCGTTCCTCGCTCTATGGTGGGAACATCAGCGGCGTGGGGCCGCGGTACTGCCCGTCGGTGGAAGATAAAATCGTGAAATTCCGCGACAAACCAAGGCACCAGCTTTTCATCGAACCGGAGGGCGAACACACGCACGAAGCGTATGTCAACGGCATATCCAACAGTTTACCGCCCCAAATCCAGAAAGAAGCGCTGGCAACGGTGGAAGGACTCGAAAACGCGAAAGTGATCCGCTATGCCTACGCCATCGAATACGATATCGTGATTCCTTCTGAAATCACTTCGACGCTCGAGACGCGAACCATCGAGGGCCTGTACCTCGCCGGGCAGATAAATGGAACTTCCGGCTATGAAGAGGCCGCAGCACAAGGTTTGGTCGCCGCGATCAACGCGGTTCTCACCCTCGATCGCAAGGATCCCGTTATCTTCGATCGCTCAAAATCGTATATTGGCGTGCTGATTGACGACCTCGTAACTCGCGGAACGGAAGAACCCTACCGCCTCTTTACATCGCGAGCGGAATACCGCCTCTTCCTTCGCCAGGACAACGCGGACGAGCGTTTGATGCCTCTGGGGTACAAGCTTGGACTCGTGGAAGACGTACGCTGGCAGAGGTATCTTGAGACCCTGAAGATCAAGGAGCGCGAACTTGATATTCTGAAAACGAAGAACACAACGGTCACGGATTTCCTCAAAGAACCTGTGAAATTTTACAATATTCTCAAGCGTCCCGAGATCGAGTTTGACGACCTGACCCGATTCGGTTATCAAATTCCGGCGGATGTAACGCGCGCGATCAAGGAGAGGATATCCATCGAATGCAAATACGAGGGTTATCTTCAGAGACAGTTGCAGGATATTCGCAGATTCGAAGAGATGGAAGAGCAGCTTTTGCCGGAAGGCATCGACTATATGTCGATCGAGACCGTCGCTTGGGAAGCGCGCGAAAAGCTGAGAAAGAAAAAGCCGCGTTCGCTTGGGCAGGCCGCGAGGATATCGGGCGTAAATCGCACGGACGTAACGGCGTTAATGGTCTATATCAGAAAACAACGATACAAAAAGGATGAATCATGATGAGACGTATCATTCTGATTCTTGTCTCAGTAACTCTCATGATCGGTGGATGCAGCAGTACTCCCAAAAGTTATGTCCCGGCAGCTCGTGATCAGCAGAAGATTGAAGTCGCCAATCCTGAACTCTCTTTACCGAGTTGGTTTCTGAATCCGCCGGCCACGGCTCATCACGTAATTGGCATATCCTATTGCGATATGAATCCTGACAGCGCTGAAACAAGCGCGAAGAATCAGGCGGCTGTGATCCTTTCGCGTAACCGGAGTTCGTACAACGTGAAAAAGGATATTCTTATCTCGGATCGTTCAGATTACATCGAGCAGGATTCGAAGGCGCAGTTCGAGGTCAATGTAAGCTCCTCGCCCAACGCACGCAAGCTCTTTGACGCATTACGCTGTGTGGAGGATTTCGATCTGGATTGTTACCACATCTGTCTATTCTCCGACCTTTCAACGGATGTGGATACAACAATCGTCACGTTTGAACCTCACACCGAGCCAGAATGGATCGACCGGCTTGCCGTGGAAGAAATGGACGGGTACGTCTCGTCCGTTGCAACGTACAGAGACCAGGACTTGATAAGGGCTTACGAGGAGGCGTTGATTGACGCGCGTTTGCAGCTTGCCCGGTACAAGCTGAAGAAAGTGGAGGCCCTCAAGGAGTACGAAGTCACCGATGATTATAGCAAGACACATCAGGCCACAGCAATAGAGACGGTTGTGCAGTTGGATGGTTTGACGCTCAACCGGCTGCATGTTCAACGTAATTACAATAACAATCTTTTCAGCTACACAGTGCATGTGGAAATGGGGATGGAACAATGATTCGAACATTAGCAGTAATTCCTGCCCGATATGATTCAAGCCGATTTCCGGGAAAGCCCCTTGAACTGCTTGGCGGTCTTCCAATGATTATCCGAGTGTATCAGGCTGTTGTTGATACCGAGCTGTTTTCGGATGTCATTGTCGCGACGGACGACCAAAGAATTTTCGATACGGTTGTGAAATCCGGGGGTAAAGCGGCATTGACCTCAGCGGAGCATCGTAGTGGGACCGACCGAATTGCCGAGGTGGTGAGAGATATCGATTGCGATGTGGTATTCAACGTTCAGGGCGATGAGCCGTTCATATCAAGGAAGCCGCTGAAGAAGCTGCTTGCGGCTTTTGAGGATGGCTCTGTAAAGGTGGGAACGCTCATTCACAAGCTGGAGAATTTGGACGATCTGCATAATCCCAATGTCGTGAAGGTTGTCGCGGCTTCCAATGGCGACGCGATTTATTTCTCCAGGAGTGCAATTCCCAATCGGGCGCGGGACTATGTTCCCGACTACTATCGGCACATCGGCGTTTATGCCTACCGGAAGGAAGCGCTCCTTGAATTTGTCTCACTGTCGCCGGGTAAACTGGAACTGGCCGAAAGCCTGGAGCAACTTAGACTGCTGGAGAACGGTATTGCCATTCGGACCGTGTGTTCGGAGTATCGTGGAATCGGAATCGATACGCCTGAAGATTTGGAGAAAGCGCAAGCAATGTATGCCGGTAAGTAAGAATTTGGCATAACGTTTGCAAAAGAGTACATTGAGAAACAGAATCACGAAACGATAACAGGAGGAATCATGAAGTTATCCGCACGTATTACGTGGCTTGCTTGGATGGCGCTATTCATCGCATTCACAGCATTTTGGGGATGCGCAGGCAATAAAGAAATGGCCGAAGGGGAGGCGATACAGGTCGAGGGTGGATCGATGCCCTCCTGGGCACAGACACCGGAAAAAGCTTCCACCGATGAGGAAAAAGCTTTCATCGGCGTGTCACGTCAGCACAGCATGGAACAGGACGCCCGATCCGATGCACGTAGGGACGCTTATCGTCAGGCGGTCGAAGCGTTGGGCGTATATGTGAAGAGTAAAATCGATGAAGTGGTTTCTTCTGTAGATATGGGGAACAACATTCTAGCACCGGCCGTAGTACGCGATGAGATGAGTAGGATTCAAGCGTCGGGAATCTCGGTGGGAGAGCCTCAGGAATACTATGTGCAGAAATGGAAGAAGAAATCGGACGGGAAGTTCGATTACTATTATATCGCCTACTGCCGTTACATGGTTCCGAAGGAATATCCGAAACAATTGATGGAGAATATCCTCAATCAGGAGAAGGCGAAGCTTCAGGATCAGAAAGAGCAAGAGATGATCGATCGCGCGCTTCAGAAAATGGATCAGATGAACACAGACGATTTTTAACCGCAAGCAATGCGAGATTTTTCAAAGCCCGTTTCGACGGGCTTTTTTTTGTCCGGGTAAGCCGGGCAATGTCCGACCGGCGTGGCATCTTCGCCCGATCCGCTCTTCACCGTGGATATACCACAGCTCCGAAAGGAGATTGATGATAAAAATCTCCGCTGTGAAACACCACGCTGAAGAGCGGATCAAACGAACCTGCTCCCGCCTCTGCTTAATTACTTGACAAGACAAGTTACAATCGGGTAATCATTGTTCGTAACGGTAGCCGGATCAACTGGTAAGGGAGGAATTGTGCGCCGATTGATATTGTTTATGCTTATGGTAGCGCTTTGTGTGTATGTATATTCGGATGGGGCACACCCCGATGGTCTGGGAACGGAGGCGGATCCTTATCAGATTGAAACGCTGGACAATCTCTTGTGGGTAAGCACGACCGATAGCTGTTGGTCGTCGCATTTCAGTCAGGTTGCGGACATCGATGCTTCCGATACGGAGAATTGGAACGACGGCGCTGGCTTTTCACCGATAGGTTGCAGTGAAGATATGGCATTTACCGGCGTTTACAAAGGCAACCTGCATTCCATCATGAACCTGGTGATCGATCGTCCCGATTCAACACATCAGGGTCTTTTCGGTGTGGCGGTGGAAGCGATAATCGATAGCCTGAATCTGGTAGATTTCACGGTACGTGGCGATAGCTGTGTCGGGGGAATGATTGGATTCTGCCAAGATTCTTACATCGAATCATGTACTCTAGCGGGAGAGGTTACTGGCAATAGCAGTGTCGGTGGACTTGTAGGAGAGATGCGTTATACATCTATTTTGTATTGTACAAGTGAGGGTGAAATAGCCGGAGATTGTCGGGTTGGTGGAATGATTGGCTTTGCGTATGGTTTTAATATGCAATCCTCGATTAATTATTGCTGGGTTTCAGGTAATCAATCAGTCGGAGGGTTGATCGGAGAATCATATTATAATAGCGGCAGTACTTTTTATTGCAACAACGAAGGAAATGTGACAGGAAATACGCTTGTGGGTGGAGTTGCTGGCTATTCTCATGTATGTATGTTCGGTTACATAGACAATTCAGGGGTTGTTAGGGGTCTTGAGAAAGTCGGTGGAGTAGTCGGTTTCAGCAACAATGATGACATGTACCTATGCTCAAATCATGGAGAAGTGCTTGGAGAAGTGGAAACCGGAGGAATTTTCGGAAACAGTACCGCAGGTGTGGTTTATTATTGTAACAACCATGGACGTGTAATCGGAACGATCGACGTTGGCGGAATCTCCGGTGTTCTCACGTTTGAAACCGATTGCTTCTATAGTTACAATCTTGGTAGTGTGGAAGGCGAAAACTACATTGGTGGAATATCCGGAAGGAATTTCTTTGGTAGCCGGATCGAGCGCTGTTACAACGCGGGAAGAGTATCGGGACTGGGTGTAACGGGCGGGATAACTGCCGAAAGAGAAAACGATTGCTATACAATGAAGACATTTTACGATGCGCAGGCATCGGGACAATCCACAAGCGCGGGTGGAAATGCCCGTACGACCTGCGAGATGAGGAATCCGGCAACCTATCAGGCATTCGAATGGCTCTTTCAGAGTGATTCAGGATCATATCGTTGGAAAATCAATCCTGCCGTGAGTAACGGCTATCCATTCTCCAAGTATTACGAAGAATACGAACACCAGCCTCCCGTGCGACCACTGGGAGATGGGACGGAGGACGAGCCGTTCCTTGTCGGCGATCTCTATGAGCTGTACTGGCTGAGCGTGAATGAAGGCGCGTGGATGTCGCATATTGTGCAAACGGATAACATTGATCTATCCGAGGCATCCATCTGGTTGAACGACACAGGGTTCAGTCCGATTGGTAACGAACACATTCGATTCGGAGGATCCTACGACGGAAATGGGTATCAGCTAAGCAATTTGACTATCAACCGTCCTGAATCCGATTACCAGGGCTTTTTCGCAAGGCTCGATCATGCAGTGGTAGAAAACATCCGCATTGTTTCAGCTTCCGTTACGGGACGAGAGAACGTCGGGATTCTCGCCGGTTCGTCGCAATACGAAACCATCGTGCGTGAATGCATGATGGATGGCGCTGTAGAGGCCCAGCAAAATGCGGGAATCATGATCGGCAAGGTTTCATCATCAGTTATCGAACAATGCTACATCGATGGGCAAGTTGCGGCCAGCGACTATGTCGGGGGATTTCTCGGCAGGGTAAATGAAGATTCGTACGTGCTCGACTGTTATTCTCAGGGGAGCGTTATCGGGAAGAGCAACGTGGGCGGATTCCTCGGTTCCGTGGCTGGAGAGTGTGCGATCACGCGATGCTATTCGATCGGGGAAGTGTCAGGCGAGGATCAAGTCGGGGGATTCGCGGGAAGCGCGGACGAGATGACCATCAGCCATTCATTCTGGGACATTGAAACCTCCGGGCAGAGTGAAGATGCCGGAGCGACCGGATTGCCATCGCACGAGATGATGGTGCAGGATACGTTTATCGCTGCGGGATGGGATTTCATGGGGGAAAGCGTGAATGGGCTGGACGATGTCTGGGGACTCAACCCGAATGTGAATTTCGGGTATCCGTTCCTTAGCTGGCAGGGATACCTCGATGCGGAAGATCCAGGGATAGCGCTGAAGGTGTCCTCGACTTCCTTGCGCGGCAATTACCCCAATCCGTTCAACCCGAGCACAACCATTTCTTTCAGCGTAGCCAATGGCGAGACGGGCTGTCTTGCCATCTATAATCTTAAGGGGCAGAAGGTGAAGGATTTCTCCGTATTCCACTCCGGAGAACACGATATCGTGTGGAATGGGCTAGACGATGTGGGAAAATCCGTAGCATCGGGTGTCTATTTGTGTCGCTTGCAAGGAGAAAAGCAAAACCTGGTTCGAAAAATCATGTTGCTGAAGTGATCTGATTCAACTCTGGGAGGTAGAAGTGAAAACTGGTGTCGTACTTTTTATTCTAATGATTGCTGTGAGTGCCTTTGCTGAAATTACCCAACCGGAAGGTGACGGTACATCTGAAAATCCCTATCAAATAGAGTCTCTCGCCAATCTGCGGTGGATGAGCGTTACGGGCCTGAGCTGGACGAAGCGCTTCATTCAAACTTGCGATATCAATGCCTCTGAAACAATTGATGATCCCTTTGTTCGCATTGCGAATTTGCCCGGATATAACGCTTTCACGGGTGTTTATAACGGGATGGGGTACGTCATTGACAGCCTGCATTGCAATGGATTGTTCGGCACGATATCCGAGGCGGAGATACGTAACCTTGGCATGACAAACTTGATGATCGATGCGGATGAAATAATCGGCGGAATGATATGCCTGTGTGATAGTTCTCAGGTTATTAACTGCAATACCAGCGGCAGGATATGCCAGTCGGCTCAATTATTTACCGGTGGTCTGATTGGCGAGTGCTCTGCAGGAAGCGTTATCTCCGGGTGCCATAGCAGTTGTGAGATGTACAGTGATTTCAAAGTCGGTGGGTTAATTGGGAGATGTGCGAACTCGACGATCTTGGATTGCTGGACGGATGGTTTACTTGCCGGTGGTTTATCTCGACCGGATCGAGCATTTATATACGCAGGTGGTTTGATCGCCTGGGTATACTCGAGTTTAATCCAGAATTGTTACTGTACAGGAATATTCGATTATACAGATTACCTTTCTTGTGTTGGAGGTTTTATCGGGCAGTGTGGTAGTAGTGAAGTGATTGGATGTTATTCTTCAATGTCAATACCTCTGGCTGTGAGGCAATCTGGAAGTGTGGGTGGTTTCATTGGGAGGATTTGTTCCAGCGATATCTCTGACTGCTACAGCGAAGGTAATCTTATCTGTTCTGTAGGTTTTTCGTTCGGGTATCAAGCTAGTATTGGAGGTTTCGCAGGAATTGTTGAGCGCTCAACAATTGAGAATTGCCACAGTACTGGTGATATTGACGATGAAACAGGCGATTGTACGATTAGAGCAGTTGGAGCTTTTGTGGGGCTTTTGTCCTGTGATGAAGAGACATATGTCGTTAGGGATTGTTATGCCACGGGTGATGTAGCTGGTGGATACATGGTCGGTGGGTTTATTGGATCTTGCGGGGGGTATATCGTCACGGATTGCTGGAGTTCGGGAAATGTGAGAGGCGCAACTGATGTTGGCGGTTTTATCGGCAAGATTGATAGAGTTGGAACGGTTGTTCATTGCGATAGTTATAGCGATGTTCAGGGAGAAAGCAAGGTCGGTGGATTCATTGGGCTTCAAGATTCAGGTTCTATCGTGCGTTTCTGTAAATGGGGCGGAACAGTTTCCGGAACGGAGTATGTTGGCGGTTTTGCGGGTTATAGTAGCTATTCGACAACGGATAATTGTATCAGCGACGGATTTGTTGAGGGTGAGGAATACGTCGGCGGCTTCACCGGAAGAGCTTTTATGGCTTCCATCAGCAATTCATACAGCGAATCGGTGGTAAACGGAGATCGGATATGCGGTGGTTTTGTCGGGCATCTGGGAATGGAATCATCCATATCGAAATGCTATAGCGTCGGAAGTGTATCCGGTATCGAGGATGTCGGCGGATTTGCCGGAAGTGTGAACGAAGCCGGAATATATAATTCATTCTGGAATATCGAGAGCTCCGGACAATCCGAGAGCGCTGGCGGAACGGGCCTCACGACGGAAGAAATGCAGACGTTATCCACCTATCTCGATGCAGGATGGGATTTTGTCAACGAAACCGGGAACGGTAATGCGGATTATTGGTCGATGTTGAGCGACTTCAACAACGGGTACCCCTACTTGGCCTGGCAGAATGTTTCACCGGTTGAAGATGAGGATGTTATTCCGGTGGTTCAATCGGTAACAGCGCTTCATGCTAATTACCCCAATCCGTTCAATCCGAGCACAACCATTTCTTTCAGCGTGGCCGGGGGAGAGGTAGGAAATCTTACCATTTATAATCTGAAAGGGCAGAAGGTGATGTCTTATCCCGATTTCCAGGCCGGAGAACACGAAGTTGTGTGGAATGGGCGAGACGATATAGGTAAATCGGCCGCATCGGGCGTATATTTCTATCGTCTGGTATCAGGAGAAAAGAGCATCGTCAGGAAGATGATGCTGCTGAAATAGGCTTTGGGAGAAGTAGGGTTTTTGTGACTTGCTTTCCGGCGCGGCATCTTCGCCCGATCCGCTCTTCAACGTGGATATACCACAGCTCCGAAAGGAAGTTGATATTGAAACTCCGCTGTGAAACACCACGCTGAAGAGCGGATCGAACGAACCTGCTCGCGCCTCGCGGTGGTAATTGCAGATGTTTGACATTGCATAGAAAAACGGGAACAGGAGACCTGTTCCCGTTTCTGTATCTAAGGTATGATTAGATCGACATGAGGGACGCCAGCACGGATGTGTTGACGATATCTTCCGCCGAGCACCCGCGCGAGAGGTCGCAGATTGGCGCTGCGAGACCCTGGATAACGGGACCGATGGCTTCGGCTTTTGCAAAGCGCTGTACGAGCTTGTAGCCGATGTTTCCGGCCTGGAGGTCGGGGAATATCAGCACGTTGGCGTGTCCTGCGACTTTGCTGCCGGGAGCTTTCTTCTCAGCAATCTTCGGTACGACGGCCGCGTCGAGCTGGAGCTCTCCGTCATATTCGAAATCGACCTGTCGTTCGCCGAGGATTCCACGGGCTTCAAGTACCTTGTCGACGAGTTCGTGCTGAGCGCTGCCCTTTGTCGCGAAGGAAAGTAGCGCGACTCTCGGGTCGTTGCCGATGAGTTTCTTGTAGGTTGTCGCGGTGCTCATCGCGATATCCGCGAGCTGGGCCGAATCGGGATTGGGAACCACAGCGCAGTCGGAGAAAAGATAGATGCGGTCTTCGCCCATGTAGTCCGGCACGACCATGATGAAAGCGCTGGAGACGGTCTTGAGTCCCTGCGCTACGCCTACCACCTGCAACGCGGCGCGGAGGACGTCTGCGGTTGTGTTGGCTGCACCGGCAACCATGCAATCTGCAACGCCAAATTTAACCATCAGCGCGCCCGAGAAGAGGGCGTTTTTCACGGTTTCGGCTGCGACTTCCGGCGTCATCCCGCGTTTTTTGCGTTTTTCGTAGAGGTATTCCGCGAACTCAGCGTTCTTCTCGAAGTTCTCTGGATCGACGATCTTCGCATTGCCGAGGTCAACGCCAAGCTTATCGGCTTGCGCTTTAACGGTTTCGGGGTTTCCCAGCAGGATCGGCTTTGCGAACCCCATACGCTGGATGTCGGCGCAAGCCTGGAGTGTACGGTCATCAAATGCTTCGGGCAGAACGACGGTACGAAGGTTCTGCTTCGCCTTGTTTCTCAGGGTTTCAATAATGTTCATGATTGATCTCCTTCCACAACGATTTTAGCGATGTCGGCAATGCGCAGGAAGAGCTTCCTGATGCCGGCTAACAGGCTGTATCGGTTTTTTCTTGTTGGTATGTCTTCGGTGTTCACCAGCACGTCGTCAAAGAACTTGTCGATGGCTGCGCCGAACTCGACGAGTCCTTCCAGGCAGGTGAGATAGTCTTTGGCGGGGAGCAGCTCGCTAATCCGCTTCTCGAGTGCCAAGTAGCCATCGTAAAGGGCTTTTTCGGCTGGTTCTGCGAGAAGGGCGGTGTCCACGTCTTTCAAGTCGCCAGCTTCTTCGATTATGTTGGATACGCGCTTGAAGCCAAGCACCAGATGAACGAAGTCGTCGCGCGTCTTGAATTTCTGCAAAGCCTGTGCCCGGTGAACCAGATCGGGGATGTTGCTGTAGTCGATGTGCATCACGCTGGCGATGACGTCGTAATCGATATTCTTCTGCTGAAGAAGCCAGTCAACGCGCTGACGGAAGAACTCCCGCACGATTTTCATGTTGTGGTTGGGCTCGGAGAGTTTCCCGGCGAGCAATTCGAAGCTCCTGTCGATCAGATCGAGGATGCTGAATTCAAAGCTGAACCGGTCGATGATCTGGACGATGCCGTTGGCTGCCCTGCGAAGCGCGAAAGGATCGTTCGATCCGGTAGGGATCATGTCGACGCCGATGATTCCGCATACGGTGTCCATCTTGTCCGCCACCGCGACAAGCGCGCCTTCGATCGTTGTAGGAAGGTCGTCGTTCTGGCCGCGCGGGAGATAATGTTCTTCGATTGCGATCGCCACTTCGGGCGATTCGCCGGAAGCGAGGGCGTATTTTCCACCAATGTAACCTTGCAGCTTGGTGAATTCCTTCTCGCCCAGCATGGTTGTAACCAGGTCGGCCTTGCAAAGCAGCGCTGCGCGGTCCGCGTCTTGGGTCGTTTTACTTTCTATGGATAGTTTCGCACTCATGGTATTGCAGAGGTTGCGAATGCGCTCGGTTTTCTCTTTCAAGTTACCGAGCTTCGCCTGGAACGTTACCTCTTCGAGCTTCTGCACGAAGCTCTCCAACGGCTGCGCGGTGTCTTCGTTGTAGTAGAACTCGGCGTCGTTGAGGCGCGGACGGATCACCTTCTCGTTACCGAGCTTGATCAGATTGGAATACTCGGGATCGCCGTTGGAGATAAAGATGAATTTGTTGACCAGGTTGCCTTCGGCGTCCTCCGCCGCGAAGCACTTCTGATGCTCCGATAGTGTGGACGTGATGATCTTCGCAGGGAGACGCAGGAAGCGCTCGTCGAATTCCGCTATCACCACGGTAGGGTGTTCCACCAGGTCGGTGACGATCTCGATGAGTCGTTCGTCCATGATGACTCGCAGATTTTGGTCGGAAGAGAGGTTTTCGAGCTGTTCGCGGATGATCGTGAGGCGTTTTTCCCGCTGGGGGATCACCCATGTGGCTTCCAGCTTCTCGACGTATTCCTGAGGCGATTTGATCTCGATCCTGTTTTCAAGCTTCTGCCAGCGATTTCCCCATGTGAAGCGCTCGCTCTCGAGTCCCGCTCCGCGAACGGGGACCAGTTCATCGCCAAGGAGCGCAAGAAGCCAGCGGACCGGCCTCGCAAAGGAGAAATCGCGGTTGTTCCAGCGCATCGATTTCGGAAAATTGAAGTCGCGAAGAACGCCGGAGCAAATCTCTTGCAGGATTTCCATCGCCGGACGCCCCTTCTTCTCGATACGGACCGCGATGTAGTTGCCTTTGTCGGTTTCTTTGATGAAGATGTCGTCTTCCGTTGCGCCGGCGCCCCTCAGGAAGCCCTGTCCCGCCTTGGAAAGGTTTCCTTCGGCGTCTTTGGCGATCCTTTCGGCCGGGCCGATCTTCTCCAGCACTTCATCCTCTTGCATCGTCTGAAGTTGCTCGATCATGATCGCGAACCGTCTTGGTGTGCTGAAAAGAGACATCGATTCATAGGAGAGTATATTTTGTTTGAGCTGATCCTTGAACCAGGATTCCAGCTTTTTCATGGCTTTGTCGATGAAACCGGCCGGTATTTCTTCCACCCCGATTTCGAAAAGAAAATCTTTGCGCTGCATGTCGCCTCCGATTACGAAATCTTACGGCAGAAAAAAATTAGGAGCGATTTTGTCTATGTTTTTTCATCGCGTGCGAATCCGAACACTCCATGAACGGTAGTGCCGGGTGTGACGGCGGTTCCGAATGCGCTTCCCGGCCGCCGGTTTCCGAAGCGAGCGCGTAACCGATTATCTTGCAATGTACAGGCTGCAATTTGCAATATTTTAAGAAATGCGGCACAATTGTTGCATGAAATTATTCCACTGATTTTGAGGAGAGAGTTGATTGTACAAGGTCCCGAAGTTTCTTCGTTTCTGGCTTTCCGAATCGCTGTTGAGCCTGATCCTGATGCTGTGCATGGTTGTCGGCATCACCGTCTTTGTGCTCCTGACGATACATATTACCTACCAGCTTTCCTGGGATGAACATCTTCCGAACTGCGAGAACACCTGGCGCATCCAGATGACGCGCGAGTCGAACAACATCGAGCGCTCGTCCACCATCTCGAACGAGATGTTCCGGGCCATGCTGGGGAGATTACCCCAGATTCGCGACTGGTATATGATTCTTCCGGTTCTGATCGAGCACAGTTTCATCTATGAAGATCGGAACGTCATATTCGACAACATCAATTACTGCTCGAGAAATTTCCCCGAGCTGCTCGACCTCAAGATGGTCTACGGCACGCGAAACAACTGCTTTCCGGATGAAACATCCATGATCATCTCCCATTCGAAGGCGCAGGAGATATTCGGCGATATCGATCCTACCGGTGAGAGGCTCCTGGTTTGGGATGATGGGATGTTGGTGCCTCGCGTGACTATCTCGGGTGTGTTTGAAGATCAACCGCAAAATCAGCATTTGCAGGGCGAAGCCTACGGCTATATGAACCGCTACGATCTCGACCGAACGTCCACGGTCTGGGAGAATCCAACCACTTTTGGGCTTACGACACAAATCTACGCCGTTCTGGAAGAAGGAACGGATCCTCAAATCCTTGTGGACGAAGCGTACCGTATATTCGAGGAGAACCGGGGGAATATCGAAGACCTCGCGGATGGCGAGAAGGTTTCCTTCCGGGTGACACGGCTGGACGATATCCATTACGACGACAACACGGACGAGATTTTCGACTATCCGAAGTTCGATCGCAGGAAGATGACGAAGTACGGCGTCGTGGCGCTGGCGATTCTGATGGTGCTGGTCACCAACAGCATGATCCTGCTCACGGTGCGTGTCATGAGCCGGAGGCGGGAGATCGACATCCGCCGAAGCATGGGCGCGAGCGGTTCGGACATTCTGCGCCAGTTCGTGAAGGAACACCTGTGGCTCTACTGCCTGATGATCGCGCTTTCCGCTTTCTTGATCCACACGATCCTGCCGTGGTTGCATCTCATTATCCCCGGATTCACCGTCGATAACACGAACTGGCAGAAGACGGTTTACGTCTCATTGCTCGGGCTTCTCGCAGCCGGAGCGATCATCGTCGTTTATCCGGCGCTGGTGGCGCGAACGATCCACTTCGGAAAGCGGTCGACGAACTACTGGAAGCTCGCCATGCTGATACAGCTCATCATCTCGATTATCTTGATGGTCAGCGCGATTCTTCTGTTCCGCCAGGTTCATTTTCTCACCGATCGCAGTCCGGGCTTCGATGCGAGCGGGATCACCTCTTACCTTGGGGCCGGCGCACGCCAGCTTCCACAAGAGGATATCGACAGGATCATGAAAATCCCGGGCGTAGAATCGGTTACATCCTCAACCTACCTGAATTTCACACCGGTCATGTACTACTTCCAGGAGTCGGTGACAATCCACGGTCATAAGTCCGTTGGCAACTACCGGCAGTGCGGACTCGGGATGGTCGAGGCCAACTTCTTCGACGTCTTCCGCATCGACCTGTTGCAGGGCCATGTTTGGGAGGACTCCGACTCGACAGGCGTTTTGGTGAACCGTACCTTCATGGACAGATTCGCGGTGCACGGCATCGGCATGGGGACGCATGTAAAAATCGGCTCGGGTGATCCGGAAGGGGCCACGTTCGAGGGGCCGATTATCGGAGTTGTGGAGGATACCTACTGGCGCGGTATGCGCTACACCGCCGCCCCGATTGTCTTTAAACGCGGAGGCGATATCGGCGCTTACTATCATTTCAGGATTGCGCCGTCAAGAGAGATAGAAGCTCAGAAGCAGATCATGGAAATACTGGAAGACAACGCGTATACCGGCATCTTTTTCCCGGAGATGTACGATACGGACTGGGAAGTCGCCCACCAGTACGATCCTGAACGGAATTTCATGCGTTTGACGGTCTTCATCGCTGCGCTGGGCATGTTCTTCACATTCGTGGGGATCTACGGTCTGACGGCTTACACTCTGCGCCGTCAAATGAAGAACCTCGCCATTCGAAAGGTCTTGGGATCATCGTCGATCGACACGATTTGGATTCTGCTGCGAAGCTATCTTGCTCTGCTCGGTATCGCGCTCGGGATTTCGATCCCCATCGCGGTTTACCTCTTGCAAAAATGGTTGCAGGGTTTCAGCAACGGTATCAGTCTGACAGCGCTCGATTTCGCTGCGGCTTTGATAGCTGGTATCATCCTGATTCTGCTCGCTGTTGTGATTCACTGGATCAGGTTTTACCGATCCAATTTGATTAAATTCTTGCGAACCGAGTGATCGGTGCTCGCTCTTCTCTCTCGAAATACACTCGCCTAATGCATGGAAAGCGGGACCGCTTCTCTCCGAGTGTATTTCGATGCCGCTAAGAAATGATTTGGATTATTGTTGATTGGAGTTGATTATGAGAAACATCCCTCGATTGCTGCGTATCTGGTTTACTGAACCACTACTGAGCACGATTCTGACCATCTGCATGGTTACCGGGATCGCGATTTTTATCCTGTTGACCATCCATATTTCGTATCAGCTCTCATGGGACGAGCACATACACGATTACAAAAACATCTGGCGGATAGAAATGACCCAGTACGGTGAAATTGAATACAGCTCCCCAGGGATGTCGGTAGAAGTCTTCAAAGTACTCCGGAATAGAGTGCCGCAAATCAAAGACTGGTTTATCGTAAACCCCATCGATTTCAAGCTGCTTTTCACCCATAACGATGAAAGCGTCCCATTGAACGACATCATTTTCTGCTCGAAGAACGTACCCGAAAAGCTCAACCTCAAGATGGTCTACGGAACTTGGGATGATTGCCTGGAAGATAGTAAAGCGCTTCTCATTTCCCGTTCTCGAGCGCTTCAGATATTTGGAGATACCGATCCTCGCGGTGAGCAGTTAATGCTCAACGTTAAGGGAAACAAGATTCATCGATATACCATCTCCGGGGTTTTCGAGGATGTCCCGCACAATCAGCACATACAGGGCGATTACTTCACTTATGATTACAATCATGAGGTTGGCGATTCCACAACAGTGATAGAATCGCCGGATGATTTCTTCTATACGGAACAAACCTATGTCGTTCTCCAGGAAGGAACGGATCCACAGATATTGGCGGATGAAGCGAGTAAAATTGTGGAAGAGAATCGAGCTCTCATCGCAGACATGATAGACGATTTGGAATTCTCGTTCAGGGTTGTGCGCATGGATGAAACGCATTACGACAAGACTTTTGTTACCCAGTTCGAGACATTCGATAAAGGGGAATTGATCAAATACGCGATCGTGGCGTTCGCCATACTGATGGTGCTCGTGACCAACAGTATGATTCTTCTGACGGTACGTACCATGAGCCGCAAGAAAGAGATCGACGTCCGGCGTAATGTTGGAGCTGGAGCAGGGGATATCTTCCGCCAGTTCATCGGCGAGCACCTGATTCTGTATCTGGGAATGGTCGGCCTCGCCGCGTTCGTGATCTACCTTTTATTGCCATATTTGAATGTCGTGATTCCCGGATACACCATCGAGAACATCAACTGGGCCAAAACGATATCCTGGATAGCCGTTGGGCTGGCGGCAGCGGGAATTGTCATTGTAATTTATCCCTCCTTCATTGCACGCATGATCATGTACCGAAAGCGCTCTGCAAGTCACTGGAAGCTCGCCATGCTGGCCCAGATCACGGTTTCGCTGGTGCTCATAATCAGCGCGATGCTGTTGATCCGGCAGATTCACCTGCTGGATCACAAGTACCCGGGCTATGACCCCAAAGGCGTTACAAGCTTCTACCTGATGCTGAATGCCGATCGCTTCCACGATGAAGTTATGGAGCGCGCGAAAGTTATCCCCGGGGTGGAAAAAGTATCCCACTCGAATTTCATGCCCTCGCGGAAGCTGGAAAGGACAAAGCTGACGATTCATAGCGCAAAGTCCAGGATTCAGTATTCACAATGCAGGCTCGGGTTGCTGGGCGGTGATTTCTTTGATATGTATCGCATCCCCGTGGTCCAGGGGCGGGTTTGGGATTTCCATGACACCACCGGCGTTGTAGTGAATGAAGCCTTCATGAAACTGTACGGCCATCATGGAATCGAGCTCGGAACTGAGATCGAGATGGGCGAAGACAGAGAAGGGATGCTATACTACCACGGACCCATTATCGGCGTGGTGGAAGATTCCTACTGGGAAGGACTGCGCAAGAATGTCGAGCCCATCGTATATGGCAAACAGAACTTCTACGAATCCTTTTTCAACTTCAGGATTGCTCCGGGCATGGAGACCGCGGCGCGCCAGCAGCTATGGGAAATATTCAAGGACAAAGCGCGCGAGAACTTCTTCTATGCCACGATGTACGATACAAACTGGGAAGTTACCCATCAATGCGATCCCGAGCGCAATTTCATGAAACTCATGGTGTTTGTCGCGATCGTCGGGATGTTCTTCACGTTCGTCGGCATCTTCGGGCTGACAGCCTATACATTGCGTCATCAAATGAAGAATCTCGCGATACGGCAGGTGCTGGGAGCCACGCCCTGGGATACGCTGAAGTACATGTTACGCAATTACATGATCCTGCTCGGCGTGTCACTCGGTATCACGATACCGGTAACGCACTACTTGTTGAATCGCTGGCTGGAAGGTTTCGCGAGTAGGGTAAGCCTGACCGTGCTTGATTACTTCATGGGATTGTTCATTGTTGTCGTGTTGATTCTATCCGCCGTTGTCATCCACTGGCTGAGATTGCATCGCACGAAGTTGATCGATTTCCTCCGATCGGAGTAAGAACGCAGCCGCACTATTCTGAAGATTTCGTCTGAATGTAGCCTCTCACGGCTGGAGCGAACACGCTCTGATCGTGCTCGGTGAGGAACATGATGGCGATGTCCTGCTTCTGCTGCGGGGTATCCGCCAAATCGAGCTTCAAGAGGTTTGCGTAACCTGCGTAAATCTCGTTTTCGTAGGGATACTCGAGTAACTCGAGTGCATACTGCTTTCTACCACTCATGATGGCCCACTCGGTAGCCAGCAATCGGTACGCCTCCCCGTTGCTCTTCTCGATGAGCTGAGATATCTTCGCAAAAGCCTCGTCAAACCGGAACAGACTGAACGCGCAGAAAGCGTCGAGAAACAGAGCCCGTTCTTCTTCTCCAAGATCCTTGATCATGTTCGTGAGGTTCAGCGCGTCGTTCACGTTTTCCATGCCTGCATCGCGGACGATCATCATGTTGAGGAGCGTATCCGCTCGTGCGTCGCTCTGAAAGGCATATGAAAGGAAACGATAGTAGAAGCTCGTGGTCTCTGTCTCCGAGCCGGTTTCTTCGCCGCGGAGAATCTGGGAAAGCTCGTTGTCCGCCTGCTCGAATTGCTTGTTCAGCAGATAGAAATTCACGATCTCGAATCCAATTCGTTTCTTCTCGCGGTGATTCATCGTGCAGGCGACGGCCTCGTTGAGAAATTCAACGACCACGTCGGATTCCTTCTGCTGAATCAACGCCAGATTGGCGAGGAGCTCCCGAGCTTCAAGATTGGCCTTCAGGCGGTAAAGATTGGACCCCCTGCTCAGATCGGCATTGCTTCGAATATCCTGCAAAATCTCTTCCGCCAGCCGGAGGCTGTCTTGCGCGATCGCGATCCGCGCCAGCATGATACGTGCATCCGCGGTATTCAGAACATTGGGCGTCTTGGCGATGAAATTGTTATATGCCCGTTGCGCCAGCAGGTAGTCGCCGGCAGCAACGCGTTCATCGGCAAACGAGAGCAGTTTCTCCGGTGCGAGGTCATTGTAAATCCTGAACGCTGCGTCCAAATCGCCTGTTTCGATCAACGCCTTGGCGTAAATCTCGACGAGAAGCGGATCGCCGCTTTCGAGCGTTTTATCTCTGATTACATTCACGATATCCGGTTTCACCAGGATCATCTCCTTGATCTGGCGGTTCACGTAGTGGAAATACCCGGGTTGACTTTTCAACTGCGCAAAGAGTTCGGGTATCGCTTCATCGAATTGCCCTTCGGCCTGGTACATTCTGGATAATTCCAGGTGGTAGCTGTCTTCGATGCCGGATATCTCGCGAGCCTTCAGCAGGTAGTGGATCGCGTTGGAATACTCGCGGTAGGCCTCGAATATCGCCGAGATTTCACTGTGCAGGGCGATATCGTCCGGATGCTGTTTCGCCTGTTCTCTGGCGTATCGCTCCGCGCCCTTGAAGTCGCTGTTTTTCAGGATGATCGATAGCTGGTTGCGGACGCGAGCGGCGAGCGGCAGCGCGCTTCCGTATTGCTGCATGACCTCGGAGGCATCTTCGGTCTTCGATTGCAGGAGCAGATTGCGAATCAGCTTCTCAATGGCCGGAGCATGGGTTGGATTATCCTTGAGCAGCTCGCGATAGATCTGGTTGGCTTCGTCGAATTGACGCCGCATCTCCATGCTGCGAGCGCGTTCCATATAGATTTTGGTGATATCGTACTGGGCGTGGAGGGCTCCAGCCGTAATTACGAGCAGCAGCGCAATCAAGATGAATCGCTTCATTCGGAACCTCCGCTTCTCTCCAGCGAACGTTCGTTGAGCTGCCGGAGATATTCCAGAATCACTTCCTGATATTCTTTCGGGTAGGCCTTGTAGTCATCCTGAAGGAGGGCCTTGCGCTTGAACTCCTCGAAGCGCAACTGCAAGTCTGCCGGGAGCTCCCAATCCTGTTCCTTCCCGGCCTCCGCTTTGCGTTTCTTGGAGTGGTCACGGTCGTGAATCGATTTCTGTGCGTCCAGCATGCGGGACAGGATGCGTTGCTGGCGATCCACGAGCTCTTGGTCCAGCCGGTTGTAGCGCATATCTTTCGCGATTTCCTCCAGTTCCTGCGCAGCTTTTTCAAGACCCGATCCGCCCTTCATGGCGTCGGGGTTGTTCTGCATCATGCGGCGCATGTTTTCGGCAATTCGCTCTTCGTCACCCGCGAGACGACCCAGTTCGGATCGCGCGTTGCCGGACATCTTGCCCTCGGAAAGCATCTGCTGGAGAAGTTGCTGGGTAAGCGAATTGAGCATCATCTGCTCGCCGCTCATCTGTTGGAGCTGTTGCATCATGCTTTGCATGCCACCGCCCTGTCCTTGAGACATCGATGCGGCGGACTGCATCAGGTCGTAGATCATCAGGTTGATTCCTTCCTGGATATCCTCAAGGTTGGCCGTGATTCGCTGGTTGGGAGCATCGTTGACTGTGGTGAATAGTGTCTGGTAATCTTTCACGGTTCCCGATGCGTCCGAGAAGAACTTTGGGTGCAGGAACAGCGCTATCATCGGCACTGAATAGAGTTTTTGCAGGGTAAGCTGAATGCCTTCGAAGTTGGCGAGCTGATCGTTGATGATCACGAAGGGATCGCGCACGTAACGTCTGGATGATCGCTCGTGCATCTGCGAGAAGAAGAGCAGCCTTGCGATGCTGTCCTGAATGATCGTTCCGATTTCTGCCTGCATACCGCCCGACATCATCGACTGCATCATTTTCATCTTGTCCAGCATGCTCTGCATCTTGTTCGCAGCGCTCTGCTGCGATTTCATCGCGTCCTTCATCTGCTTGTTCTGCAGGTTCTCGGAGCTCTCCTGTATATCCTTCGAAAGGCTGTCCTGCTGCATCATCTTCTGGAGTTCCTCCATCATCTTCTGCAGCTCCCCGTCCTTTTTCGGGTCGAGCATTTCACCGGTTTTATCCAGTTGTTTCTCGAGGTTATCCAGCTTTTCGCCGATTTTCTCCTGCTCCTTGCCAAGCTGCTCGGGAGATTCTTTGCCTTCCTGCGTCCGCTGGTTCAGGTCTTGCTGCATCTTCAGCATTTCTTCGGCGATCTCGGCGGACTTCTGCAGCGCCTGTTCCTTCTTGATATCTTCCAGCAGGTCGATGGTCTGATCGAGCTTCTGCATGAACTCTTCCATGGAGAATTTCATCTGCTCCATGGCCTTCTGCATGTCCTCCATCTTCATATTTTCCATCGCTTGCTGCATCTTTTGCATGGCCTGTTTCAGCTGGTCGTTGCTGATTTGCTCCATCAGCTCCTGGATGCGCTCCATCTTCTGAAGGGTTTCCTGCGAGAGCGCATCGTTCTCGTTGAATTTCTCCGCGAGCTTCTGGTATTCTTCCGCCACTTTTTCGACCTGCTCGTTGAGGTTCTCCTGGCGCTTCATCATTTCTTCCAGCGACTTCCGGTCTTCCCAATCGGCTTCTTCTTTCTTCATGAGCTCTCGACGTTTTTCCTCGAACTCCTTGGTCAGTTCCCTAGCCTCGTCCCGTGTGTTTTCCAGGGTCTCGCGCTTCTCTTCTTCCTGCTTCTCGATCTCCTGGTAGATTTCTTCGATGGACGGGAAGCGGACCGTGTACCGCTTGCTCACGCCCGAATTCTGGTCGGGCGCGTTGTCCGTGAGCTCTGCCCAGTAAACCACCCGGTCGCCGGGCAATAGCTGCATGGCTGTGAGGTCGAAAACCGTATCGAAATCCAGCAGTTGGTTCCTGATATTCGTGTTCAGGTCGATCGCCTGCTCGCCGGAGCTGTTGACGTCGTAGTGGAGGGAGAGGTCGTCCAGCCCGAAGTCGTCCGCGCCTAGAATTTTCAGCGGGAGCAGGTGATTCTGTGTGAGGATGGTATCACGTCCCGGATACGCGATGCGCACTTCAGGAACCTTGTCAGAGATAGCCGTAATGCTTCTAACGAGTTTCTCCGACTGGCTTCCCAGCAGGTCGATCATCTTGAAGTAGTAGCTGCCGTTATCCTCGATAGGGATTTCGACCGAGAACGAGGTTTTCCCCAGTCGATCCATCTCGTTCGTTGATCCGTCGTTCAGCACGATACGGGCGTCCTCGATAGGGTTGTTGGTCTCCACCGTCAATGTGGCGACGGTTCCGTCGATCGCCTTGAGATTGCCGTCGGTATTCATGTACGTCTCGGTTGCCATGCCGGTATATCGCGGAAAATCGTACCGTACGTCTATGCGCGTGACCGTCGGCTGCTCAAAGACCTCCACCGCAAACGTATCCGAGACCGCCCAGTTGTTTTTAACGTAATACCGTAAGCTGTTTTCGGTGTTGGTAAATCGCTTGTGGGCTTCTGGCATCGCAACTTCCCGCCATGCTTCCCCCATCGTGTAAAGCAGCGAGTATTCCACCTGCGGCTCGGGATTCACCACGACGATATCGATCGCTTCGTTGCGCAAAATGGTTTTGTCGCCGGGTAGGACATCGATGTGCGTCTGATGCCTCACCTGTGGGTATTCCTTCATCTGAAATGCTGTCCAACTCTTCTCGAGCGCGCTCGGATTGATGAACAACGTGATCAGCGTTACCGCGAAAACGAGGATCGCAGGGAACGTGATTTTGCGAAGCGCGTCCGTCTTCGGGGATATCGCCTGACTCGTAGCCTTCTCGTCTGCGAGCGCAAGAACCCTTTCCAAAAGCGGGTGGTCAGGCGTCTCCTGCTTCAGCTCCCACGCATTCTGATAAGTGTCGTGTGGATCCCCATTATCATCATCGAGCTGGCGCGCCGCCTGGAAGGGAGTCAGAAGGCTTCTCCACGCCTGCATCGCCAGATATATCCAAAGAAGTGCCAGAAGGATGCGGACCCCCAGCGCGAGAATGAACATCGCTCGCAGCTCGTTGATCAGCCCACCGCGCAGCAGCACTATCTGGTATCCGCCATGATACACGCTGAATAAAATCAGCGCGAGCATCGCTGCCAGAATCACATAGTAAGCGCTGTATACCAGATTCTGTTTACGCTTCAACGCGTGGATTGTCTTCTCGAAATTCTGTTCCATCGTCTCCTGCCGAGTTACTCTGTCCTTATTCCCATTCTGTGCGGAAATTGTGTGATTGCCCTCAGGGGAGTGCAGATTCGTTCAATCTTGTCCCGAGGCGTATTCTTACACAACGAACGTTGTGTCGTTATAAGCCGTAAAGGGAGGAGATTGGGCGAATGTGCCTCACCGTCAGGAGAAACACCGCCATCTCGGGGCAGCCTTTTCTCCACTCCACCGATCACCGGTTCATGCCCTGGCGGATGCTTCCGTCGGAAAGCAGCTTCGCCAGCCGATTCATGGCCGTACGCTTCAAGCCGGTCTCCGGTGCGGTTGCCACGCCGGTTCGGCGCACATTCGAGGTGAACAATCTGCTTACCACGATGCGCTCATCGAGCTCCGGTATCAGTACAGTCAAAATGGCGAGGTAGTCGTTCATTGTCAACGGGATAAACCTGCCTTCACGCAGAATCTGTTCCAGCGCTGTATCGCGGTACACAACCAACTGATGAAACTTAACCTCGTCGACGATCCTGCAATCCGAAATCCAGCGGATGGTTTCGAGTATACTCTCGGTAGATTCTCCCGGGATGCCGATAATGATGTGAACGCCAGTCCTGATGTGATGTCTTCGCAACGTCTCCAGCGCGGTTACGCATTCCTGAAACGTGTGCCCCCGTTTCAGGAACTTCAGACTCCGCTCGTGGATGGATTGCATACCGATTTCCACGGTTACCGGCAGTCCCAGCGTTTCGAGCATGGCTGCGATTTCGTCCGTAACTGCGTCCGGACGCGTGGAAAGTGCAAGCTCGAATACATCCTGTTGATGTAACGCTTTCTGGAAAAGTTGTTTCAAGTGATCAATCTCGCCGTAAGTGGATGTCTCCGCGTTGAAATAGGGAATCCAGCCGCAATCGGGGAAAGTTTTGCGCATCCTGGTTGTGATTGTGTTGAATTGAGTAACGATGTCCTCGGTTGAAACTGCGTCCGTGTAGGTATCGGGACGGCAGAAAACACATCCGCCCGTCGATATGCGATGCGGACATGCGATTCCGGTGGCGAGCGGCACGCGCTGCATTCGCCTGCTGTATTTCTCGCGCATGTATCTCGAATAGGTATTTACGAAATCACTCGGATCCATCGGATGCGGGAGTCCTCAAGTTATCGATTTGTTGCTGCGTGAAGTCGACGAGCTGCTTTGCCCCGATTTCCGCGAACAGGTCATGGGCCTTCTCGAGTTTTTCGATTGCCCGATCCTGCTCGTTTTTTTCAACGTGGATCATTGCCCAATTGAACCATGCCCGGCCCTCGCCGTCCTTGTCGCCGATCTCCGCCAGCATACTTTGCTGTTTCCCGTAGTATTCGATCGCCAGTTTATAATTCTTTTCCATCTTGGCGACGTTACCTAGATTTCCGTAAGTATGAGCTATTCCTTCCAGATCGTTCAGTCTTTCCTGAAATTGCAGGTTGTTCGTGTACATCTTCTTGGCCTCGGCGATGTTCCCGAGCTGGAATGTCATGTCGCCGATGGCGTCCTGGCAATAGGTTATCATGACCTGGTCGCTAATTTCCCTGGCGATTTCCAGGGCGGGGTAGAGGTATTCGAGAGCTTTCTCGAACGCCTCCATAAAATAGTGCACTTCGCCGATATTATACAGCACCGTACATTCCTGTTTGCGATTCGCGGAGAGCCGCGCGAGCTTGAGAGATTTTCGATAGGTTTCGAGCGCTTTCTGGTTGTTCCCGCGTCGGCGCGCCAGGGAGGCTAGATCCATCAGCACCTTGCCGTAGCCATCCTTATCGCCCAATTTCTCTGCTGTTTCGAGCGCTTGAAGATGATAGCGCTCCGCCTCATCGGTTTTCCCGAGATAGAACGCGAGCGCTCCCAGCCCGGTTAGTGCAAGGCGTGTCTGTACCTGGTCTTTCAGCTTGAGTGCGATTTCGTAGCGTTGCTCGAAGAATTTCCGCGCATTCTCGTAGCGGGATTGATCCAGGTAGTATTGCCCCAGGATCGATGCCATTTGCGCGATGATCCGGTCGTTATCGGTATTCTTCACCTCTTCGAGGAAGCTCAATGCCTGCTCTTCAAATCCCTTGCCGGTTCCCCTGAGGGCGTTCAGATAGAGGATTTTAACCTGATGGTATCGCTCCCGGTCTGTCATGGAATCGATAACCGACTCGACAAACTGAATCTGTTCGTGATAGCGGGATGTTTTATCGTACAATCTCGCAAGGAGATAGTGATAATAATCGAGGGTCGGACCCGAAAGATCGGTCAGTTGTGTTGCTTCCAGGCAACGCTTGGCTTCACTTGTATCGCCCTGAAGAAGCAGTATTTCGATAATGTGTAAATCGATTTCGATTTTCTGCGCAGCATCGGAGCAATGCTTCTCCGCAATCCGGAAAAAGTACGCGCTTTCGGCGAGTGCGAACAGACGGAAGTTCTTTCTGGCGGCCAGCAGGGCGTAGTGGCAGGATTTTTCGGGATTATCGGCCAGGATGAAGTGATTGGCGATGAGCTCGATCCACGGATGGAGGTTTCCCCTGTGCCTCTCCTCGTAGTAATGCGCGATGCGGTTATGCAAGTCTCGCTTTTCACCTTTGAGGATGGTGCGGTAGATCGCTTCACGCATCAGGTTGTTGCTGAAGATATACTCGATCTCCGGATTGATGTTCTTCTCGTTGATGATCTCTATGGCATTGAGCATTTGCAGGATTTCGAGAACCCTCTGAGAAAACTCGGCCTTGCCGATAACGGAAAGTGCGTCGATGGAAAAGGCGCGTCCAACGATTGAAGCAACTTTCAGAAGTTGCCGGGACGCATCTTCGAGGTTCTCATATTGGCGGACAAACAGGTTTTCCAGCGTCTGAGGGATAATCCCCTGACGCAGCATGATGCTGATATTGGCTTCGTTGAGGATGTTGTCGTGGCAATCGAAGTTGGCCTGTATCAATCGGCACATCTCATAGATGAACATGGGATTGCCGTCGGTTATTTTAACCAGGTTCCTGGCTGCATCTCCGGTGATGTTTGGTATTTTACTGCGAATCAAGGCGGTGGCGTCTTCGACCTCAAGATTTTCCAGGGTGATGCGGCGAAGATTCAAATGCTCGAACCGTTCGGGAGAATCTGTTTCACGAGAGGTGATTATAACATCTGAGTTTTCTCGTTCGAGAAGAGGGATCGTTCGCTCGACGATTTTGCGGGACTGCCTGTCGAGCCACTGGTAGTTGTCCAGCGCCAGGATATCCACGTCCTTCCACAGCATGAGCAGGATGGACGCGAGCGTTTGCTCGACGATGGCAATCGATTCCTCCGGGATTGCCTCAGAATCCTTGCTAGCGGTCGTCGAAAAGTAGCGTTCCAGTAATGAATCGCTGGCGAAAATCTTGTGCGCTTCACACCAGGAAAGCAGCTTGGGCAAATCCTGAGGTAGTTGTTCGATGTTAAGCTTTCGGTTGAGCGCTTTACGGATAAATTCAAGGGGTGTGTTGCGACTGAACTCGTCCATAACGTACAAATCAAAGTTTCTGTCCTCCGTAATTCCGCGTTTCAGAAGTTCGTAGGTCAGGAATGATTTACCTGTGCCTGCGTGTCCGGAGATGTAAACAATGCTGCCTTGACCGCTGTTCGTGAATTCATTTATTTCGTTGTCGAACCGGTGAATTCCAGCGAAATCCTGCCTGTCATATTGCTGCTTGAAGGCGGTCCAGCTTTCGGGGAGTTCTCTGACGGGAGTGTAAATATCAATTTCGTCTTTGATACCTTTGACCCGAACTCTGTTGAGGAATTTTGATTCGAAATGCGAGCTGATTTTCGGGAGAATCTCTGAAGAGAACGCGATTTCTCCATTTCGGGCGGTGGACATCAGGCGAGCTGAGATGTTGACTGCGTTCCCGATGATGCCGTACTCCCATCGCCTTTCCGAGCCGAGTGTTCCGGCGAAGATATTGCTGTAGGTGATTCCAATGCGGATATCGAGATTGATGTCTCTGATTTGCTGGAGTTTCCACGCACAGATGAAGGCTCGTTCCGTGTCGTCGTAGTGAATATTGGGGACCCCGAAGGTGATGATCAGGATGAAGCCTTTGTCGTTGTAGTCGATTTTATTAATGGTCCCTTCCATTGCATACACTTGCTGTTGAACAAGCTTGTAGAATGAATGATATACCTCGCAGGAAATCGTTTCTTCCGTCGATTCGGAACTGATGCCGATGAACATGACTGCCGCGTTGCGCAGCTCTGCGGAAAACTCCATCGCCGATATCCGGGACTTGACCATCCCTCCGATGAAGTGGGATGAGAATCCACTATCGGCTACGGTCAACGGAGTGCATTCGTGATGGTTTGATATGGGTTTTTTATGGGAATCATGCAGCTTGATTTCTCCAGCGCCGGAGGTTTCGCCGACTTCGTAAGCCTGCTGTAGCGCTTCGCCGTAGAAATAGTAATCGAGGTGATATTGCAAATCCCCAACGATACGCAGTGCTACATTACCCCAGGATATTCCACCGTGGATTTGTATCTGGACGCCGTACTGACGCAGGAAATCGATGTTCAATTCCTTTAGCTCATGCTGCATGGAATTGCTGCAACAAACCGCGCAGCGTATCGCTTCGGACTCTCCTCCGGGAAAAACCGAAAGGAGGGAATCTCCCCCGAATTTAACGAGGGAACCTCCGTGCGTGCGGATGCAATTCTCCATCACCTCGAAATAGCTCTTCAGGATTGCAGTGATTGTCTCAACGCCATAATGGCCTTCCTGGCTGACCTGCTCCGTGAGTCGCGTAAAGGCCTTGATATCCGTAAAGAGCGCGGCCATGTCTTCGCGGTGGATCAACGGAAGTTGGACTTCTTCGATGTCGCTGTAATGCCCCAGAAGCTTATGAATGTAGTCGGGTATAATTCCCCGTAAATTTCTCATCGTATCCTCGTAAAATTCATCTTACGATCATGTTGCTGGAATATCCTGATTTGTAAAGTTTATTGTTGGGATAATCGAATTTTCAGGGGAAGGCCCCTCTGGGTTTTGCTCGACACGCTTGCGCGGGGGCGGCGCGTGCGCTCCGCGCACTAACATTCCATTGCAATGTTTTTTGCAAGAAAACATTGCAATGGAATGCAGAAGCCCCTTCGGGGATTCTGCGCCGCCTCCGCGCGGATGGTGCTCATGAAACGACGATCGAGCTGCATTGGATCAGTCTTCGATGGCGATATCCAGCGAATACAGAAGTTCCATAGCTTCTGGCATGCTGAACTTCGCTTTCGTTACGTTGTTGCTCGCCGGATTGATCTGGTAATGTTGTGCTTGCATAAAATTGCACCTGGCGAGGTTCGTGTTCTGGAAAAGGCAGTCCGTGAAATCGGTGCCTTTGAACGAGGCACTCTCCATGTTCGCCTGACGGAAATCGACGTTGTGTGACCGGCAGTCCTCGAGTTGAAGCTCTTGCAGCGAGAGGCCGATAAACGTTGAGTGGCTCAGCGAGCACCTCTTGAAAGACACCGGCGCGCTAAACGACATCTTGCCCCAGTCAACGCGCGTCCAGTCGATTCCCTCCAGCCTGGAATCTTCGAAACGCGTATCGCGAAAAGAACATCCCCCCAGACTTACCATGCTGAGCTCGCATCGCTCGAACGAACAATCGATGAAACGGCAGCCTATGAACTTCGTCTCGGTAAAATCGCAGTTCTTGAAAGTGCAGTCGATAAAACTGGCCCGATTGATCGATTCTTCCCGGCAGGTGATATCGGAAACGACTTCTCCATCGATGTCGTTGCCGTGTCTTTTCAAGAAATCGATGAATCCGCTCATGGCAAAGGGTTTAGTTGAAAATGGAGTAGTTCATCAAGAGGTAAACTGCGTACATCGCGATAAGGATGATCCCCTCCGATTTCTTCAGCTTGTATCCGGTCCTCATCATGGTAAGCATCGTTACGACGATGATCATCACCCAAACGAACGAGAAATGAATGGAGCCAACGATACCGAAGTCGAATCCGAAGATCGATAGGTGGACTTTGTCGTGACGGACGTCGATGGGATTGACGATGGAGGACATACCGATGATCCAAAGGATGTTCAGGATGTCGGCCCCAAGAATGTTGCCGACCGATAACTCGCCTTCGCCTTTCCGCGCGGCGATGATCGCGGTGCTTATCTCGGGAAGCGACGTCCCGATCGCGATGATCGTCAAGCCGATGATGACCTCCGGCACATGGTAGAATATTGCAATCTTCTCCGCCGACCACACAACCAGATGGCTTGCGGCGATGACTCCTGCAAGACCGATCAACAATTGAATGATATGCTTCGAAAGAGGCTTTTTGTCGTGTCCAGAGATTTCAGGGAAATCCTGGGAGATATCGAATCCCTTCGCCTTTCTCTTCCGCTCCGCCCATACCATCGATCCCCAATAGCCAAGCAGGATCAGGACGAAAAGCGAGCCTTCCAGTCTGCCGAAAACTCCGTTGAATCCAAGAAGATATCCCAATAGGATGACTGCGAGCAGGAAAATGCCTGTCGTCTTTAACGTGCGTTTATCCACCATGATTGCCGCCGGTGCAAGGATGGCGGCAAGGCCCAGCGCGATCCCGTCGTCAACAATGACAGAGCCCAAGGCGTTCCCCAGGGCGAATTCGCTCTTGCCCTTGGCAGCAGAGATGATTGACACAGTAATTTCCGGCGCAGTTGTCGCAAACCCGACAATGATGATACCCACGACAATGCGCGGGATACCGAAATCGTTGGAAATGCCAACAGCGCTATCCACAAACAGATCCGCGCTCTTGAAAAGAATCGCGAAAGCAAAAATCAACGTTGCGAATTGAAAGAAAATACTGTCCAATATCATATTCGACGCTCCAATCACCCGAATCTATGAAAGATTCAGAATAGACTAACAAATTCTCATTTCAATCGCGCTCGTGTCAATGGATATTTCGAAAGCCTGATACGCCATTTGCGCATTTTATTCCTTAACCGATTTGTATAAAAACGCCAGCCGATTCGTACCGGCTGGCGTTAAGATTCCAAACGGATTATTTATTCAGGATTTTCGCAACTTGCGGCGCTCTGAGGCGATGGGGTTGACGGAACCCCGAGCCGAGGAGCGGCCGGATATAGTAGCGGAAATCGTCGGTTACGTTGTTTGCCGCAGCGTTGATGAATTCTTTGGGCATCACGCGGGTTTTCCCAGCGACATCTTCCAGCTTCACAAGCTGGTAATCGACAGAGTAGTAGCCGGTACGCTTGATGGTGATGGACCCGTCCAGATCATGCCATATCGCGTACTGTGCCGCTTTCTCGCCCACTTCCCGTGCTTCGTTCTGATCGACATCGGATACGCACTCGATGAAGGAGCGCTGAAGGTAGCCGAAAGTATCCGAACGAACGCGCTTGATCTTCAGATGCTTCCGGATGTACTTGGCAAGAAGATCACCCAGGACACCGGTTCCCGAGAGCTGTACGTTGCCGTGCGCGTCGTGCTCGATGTTATCGACAAGCTGCGTCACGATTTCCTGCCCCGAGTTGTCCTTGATGCCCTCTGAAACGGCGATAACGCAACGACCGTACTGCTCGTGGCAGCACTTGACGTCTTCGAGGAACTTGTTCACGTCGAATGGACGCTCCGGAAGATAAACGAGGTGCGGACCGTCGTCCGGATACTTCTTCGCCAGAGCGGCGGCAGCGGTAAGGAATCCGGCGTGGCGTCCCATCACTACGCCAATATATACGCCCGGGATGGCGCGGTTGTCGAGGTTGGCTCCGATGAATGCGGATGCCACAAATCTTGCCGCTGAGCCGTATCCGGGGGTGTGGTCGTTCAGAACGAGATCGTTGTCGATTGTCTTGGGGATATGTATTGCGCGGAAATCATAGCCGGCTCTTTCTGCCTCGTGATTCACGATGCGAACCGTGTCGGAAGAATCGTTTCCACCGATATAGAAGAAGTAACGGGCGTTGTGGGCTTTGAGAACCTTGAATATCTCGCGGCAGTAGACCTCGTCCGGTTTGTCCCGTGTGGAAAGTAGCGCTGAAGACGGAGTGCAGGCGATCTTCTCGAGATTGTTGGTGGTTTCCTGTGTAAGATCGACGAAATTCTCGTCAATAATTCCACGTACTCCATGCACCGCGCCGTAAACGCGATTGACCTGGAAAAACTTACGCGATTCCAGCACCACGCCAACCAGCGATTGGTTGATAACGGCGGTTGGTCCGCCTCCTTGCGCGACGACTACATTACCTTCTAATGCCATAATGATCCTCCAAATCTATTACTTCATTTGTTCTTTCAAGAAATGCGGGAAAGCAGCGTAGAACTGTGTTGCGAAGACGAGGTCGCTGATTTTCACGTGCTCCTCCGTCGAATGCGAAAGCTCTTCTCTACCGGGCGCGAAACCGATCGACGGGATCCCGAAATGTCCCATGCTCGAGACGCCGTTGGTGGAGAATGACCATCTTCCAATCGGCTTGGCAGGTTTGACAGCCAGATCGGCAGCTCGCTTCGCGGCTTGCACCAATAGGTGTTCTTCGGGAAGTATCCAAGTCGGGTAAACCTTCTCCTGGTTGACCTTGTAGCCTTTCCAGCTTGTCGCGTCGTACTGCGGGATGATGATCTCCGCATCGTCGCCGGTGATTTCCTTCAATTCGGCGATAACCGATTCCTTCGTTTCGCCTACGGTCATGCGTCGGTCGAGATAAAGCTCGCAACTATCGGCCACCGAGCACAGCGAAGGGCTGGTCGAAGTTATCTGCGAGATAGTGACGGAGCCTTTTCCGAGGAATGGATCGTCTTTCAGGCGATGGTTGAGCGCTTTGATTCCCTCGATGATCGGAGCCATTTTGTAAACGGCGTTGTCCCCGAGGTGCTCGTGCGCGCCGTGCGCCGATTTGCCCTTGGTGCGGATGATGATCTCCATCCTGCCGCGGTGCCCGCGATAGACATGCAGGTCGGTGGGTTCGCCCAGGACGACGAAGTCCGGCTTGATCCCCTCGTTCTCGAAAATGTGGGTGAGAGGCAGACCGTCGCAGTCCTCTTCCATGACGGAGCCCACGCAGTAGAGGGTAATTCCGTCCAGAAGTCCGAGGTCCTTCATGATGCGCGCAGCGTAAACCATGCACGCCGCGGCCGGTTTCTCGTCCACGCTTCCGCGACCATAGATCTTGCCGTATTTCTCGAATGCGGGGAAGGGCGGGTAGTCCCAACTATCCGGATCTCCGATTCCCACGACGTCGATGTGAGCGTCGTAGAGGAGAACGGTTTCGCCGTTGCCCATCCTGCCGACGGCGTTGCCCAGAGAGTCCGAGTACGCCTCGTCGAAGCCCAGTTTTTTCATCTCTTCCACGATCCGCTCGACAACGTCCTTCTCCTGGCAGCTGTAGGATGGGATCGACACAATATCTTTAAGGAACCGCACCATATCGTCGCGGTATTCCTCGCTCTTTCTAAGGATTTGATTCCACTGTTCCATAGATTGTCTCCAGTAATGATTTTCTCTTTCCATACATGTGTTTATGGCGGATTGTTATTGTCAAGCAGAAAGCAACGGTAACAAAAACTCGCGACCGTAGCAGGAGAGAATCAACCAGCGCTTTTACCTCATGAAGCCGAAATACTCTTCTTCCTCCGGTGTATCGATCCCAGCACGGGCATCAGCAGATAGCACATGGTGCTGTAGCCCGGGATGATGGGCGCGGCGATCAGCGCAAGGATAGGCACGATAATGTAGATCGCCGTCTCGTGGAGGAATCGATCCCGATTGATATGCCCACGGTATTCTTCGTACATGATTTCCTTGCGCTTCTTCAAATGCATGAATCGCATCATGTTGAGGATGCCAAGCGCAAGCAGGTTCACGTGGAACACCATCTCGGCGACGACATTGTTGGAGTAATCGCCCATGAGCGACGAAGAGAACGGAAGCAGGCAGATAAACATCAGCGAGCCCAGTGAAATGAGTGTGTAAGGCTTGCTCAGCTTCTCGATGTGTCGCAGAATGCCATTGTTGCTGATCCACATCGACATGATGATAGCGAAGCTCAGCAGGTAGTTAAAGAATTGCGGCCACATCGCGGAAAGCGCTTTAAGCATATCCGCAGAGTTTGTGATGCTGGTGTTCTCAGGCACCTCGATCCCCATGACCATCAGCGTCATTGCAATGGCGAAAACGCCGTCGTTGAGGGCCTCGAATCGATGTGTGCTTACGTAGTAGTCGTCATGTCGTTCCATCCGATTGCTCCTACAGTTTGCTGAAAAAAAACAAGAGGGAAGACGATCGTCAAGGAATTTGTCAATCGGGAGGCGTTCTTATCGGTTCGTAATCAAATACAGTAATCAGGCAGTGTCCCCTCTGTCGTCCTTCGATACAATCCCGGTAAATCGGGATCACTCAGCATGACACGGGTTGGAATCGGATAAACCCGTAAAGATTGAAAAAAATGCAGATTACCAGATACTCGCCCGTTTCTCCGGTTCGAGGAACATCGGATCGTCGGGCTGGATATCGAAGACCTCGTAGAACCTGTCCACGTTCTGCAGCGGTCCGTACGCCCTGAACCGTGTTGGAGCGTGAGGCCCCTTACACTGATTTCGCTGCGCATCGTCCGTTATCAATTCCCGCCAGCTCTGGGCATAGGTGATGAAGAAATCGCGGTCGATCCCGGCGTCGTGTTTCGCCTGCCCACCGAGCTCGATGTGCATGGCGTCGAAAGCCGTCAGCACACCGCCAAGGTCCGCGAGATTCTCCATGAGCGTCGCAGAGCCGTCCACCGCGCAGTCCTCGAAGGCCTTGAAGTGGTTGTATTGGTCGATTAGCGCTTGCGAGCGTTTCGCGAATTTCGAGGTCAGCATCCATTTGCTCATCCATCCCAAGCGTTTTCCATTCGCATCATACAAGCGTCCCTGACTGTCGATTGCATGCGTCATTTCATGAGCTATGCGGGTTCCGATGTTGCCGTAGTTGGCAGCGATATCACCGTTCGGATCGAATGCTGATAGTAGAAAATTCCCGCCGCCGATTTCGACGATGTTCTCGTCCAGCCGGTAATGGCAGGTCAGTGAGAAGGCCCACCATTCAGGACGATTCGCGTCCCACATGCTCCCGATTCGGGCGATCGCCTGCGTTGTGCGCCAGTTGCGAACTTTCATCGCGATCTCGATGAATGTCATCTCACGCGTGAGTTGCCTCGAAAGCGTCTCTTGAATCAGCAGATCGGGGTTCGATTTCCCCCCGATGACGAACTCCATCGCGGTGATTTTTTCGAGTGCACGCTTCTTTTCCGATGACCCCATCCAGTCGTTGGCCACGATGCGTTTCAGCCAGGCAGTGCGGATGTTCTCGACCATTGAGGCGAGCTGTTCGTTCACATCCTGCGTTACGAATTCATGGAGGTCGTACTCGTTCAAGTATTCGGGCAAATCACGGGTCATTTGTTCGGTGACGGAATCCGTCAGTTGCAATCCGTATTGATTCCAGTAGAATACCTTTCTCGCGTCCTTGAAGTCACCGTGCATGTAGCGGCAATATACGGTAAGAAGGCGTGAGATCATGTAGGTCGCGAGCTCCGGTCGATCAACCTTTTGCAGCCATGAACCGAGCTGCTGGAAATACTCGGGATGATCGATTACGATTTTGTGATCCGTGCTGACGGACAGCGCTTTCATCCAGATGCCGAAATCCAGCGGTTTGAACCACTTGGATACGCTCGACACGGACTTCTTGTTGTAGAGGTCCCACGGGGAATCGGGCTGCGGCATCAGGAGCAAATCAATCTCGCTTTCCAGCCTGATGGCCGTTTCGGCGCTGGTTTGTGCCTCGTCGGCGGATTGCCCGGTCAGTACGAAGAGATCGCGAAGAAAACTCTTGTAGTGCTCGTTAGCGCCATTGGACACATTCACATACGGCTGGCACAGAACCAGCAAATGCTCTTCGGGAACCTGCCACTTTTCCGGATCGTGGATACGGAAAAGTGGATCCACGCCCAGCGAGTGGAGCATGGCAATTGCTTCCATGATCTTGTCTTCGGAGACCGCAGACTCGATTCTGGCAATTTGCTCCAGGAGAACTTCCCTTTCTCTGTCGAGATTGGCGTATTCATTTATCCCGGCGTAGTAATAAAGTCTCAGCGTTTCCTCGATGCGGCCAACGGGACCGTCGGGCCGTTCCCCCAGGCTTTCAGAAACTTTGTGGAGCATGAGATTGTCCAGTTCGCTCATCTGGTTGTAACGGGAGACTCCGCGGGGTAGTACGTTTGTCTTGATCCAGTAGCCGTTCGCGAAGTTATAGAAATCGTCTTGCGGCCTGTTGGTCGAATCAATGTATGATTCATCGTATGCAAACAGCAGCGAACTGCCGAACAGTAGAGCAAGTAAAAGGATATCACGCATATCGGATTCTCCGTTATTCGTACTTGAGCGCTTCCGCAGGATTCATGCGTGAAGCCTTGACAGTATGATATAAAACCGTAATTACCGCAATAAAAATAACAATAACTCCCGAGAAAATAAATATCCACGGCGAAACGGATGCATGAAAACTGAACGAGACGATCCACTTGCGGATCGCGTACCAGGCCACTGGCAGGGCAATGATGTTCGCCAGAAGCACCCACTTCACGAAATCGCGCGCGAGGATGAAACCGAGTTCGGCGTTGGTCGATCCGAGCACTTTGCGAATGCCGATTTCCTTGATCCTTCGCTTGAGCGTGAACGAGGCCAGACCGAAAAGACCCAAGCATGCGATGACGATCGCCAGTCCCGAGAACCATGAGAAGATTTTGCCGAGGCGCAATTCGTACTCGTGCAACTGGGTGAAATGCTCGTCCACAAAACGGTAGTTGAAGGGCAATCCTGGTTCGAGTTCTTTCCACTTCTCTTCGAGACGGGCCACGGTTTCTTTGCGGTTCTGGCCTTCGATCGATATATTGATGATCGGCTTGGGGCCACCCCTCATGAAGATAATCATGGGTTCGATCGATTCCCGGAACGAACGTACATGAAAGTCCTTGAACACGCCGACAACCGTATATTCCAGATGGGTGCCGTCGTTATTGGCCCGGCTCATATCGAATATTTTCTTGCCCAGCGGATCGTCCCAACCAAATCCTCTGGCGAGCGTCTCGTTCACCAGAATGTACTTGTTGCTCGGGTATTGATCCACGTGAATGGTGTCGCCTTGGGTCATTCTGATATTATATGTATAGAGGAAATCCGGGTCCGTGTTGAACCATTTCACGAGGACGATGGTATCGCTGGCTTCCCCTTCGGGCGTCATGCCGTTTCCCGAGCACGCGCCGGCGCCGGGGAATCCGGTTGAGATGCTTACATTGTTAACGCCCATGATTTTGCTGAACTCCTCCTTGATACGCTCGCTGCGTTCCTCGACATTTTCCCCCATGATCAGCGCGTAGAGCTTGTTCTCTTTGTCGAAACCGAGGTCCGAGTTCCGTATGTAGCGCAACTGGTTGTAAATGGTGAGGGTACCGCAGATCAACGCGATGGAGATGGCAAACTGAAATAACGTAAGCAAGTTACGGAATCTTCCCGAACCTTTACCGCCCGTGATGAAGCCTTTCAGGATGGGGATCGTTTCCACGCTCGAAAGATACAGCGCCGGGTAAATCCCCGCGAAGAATCCCGTTACGAGAACGAATAACATACTGCCAGAGACCATCTTCCAGTTGAGCGCTTTATCGAACATGTGCTCATGACCGGTGAGTTCCATAAAATAGGGTTTGATGATCGAGATGATAATCACCGAAAGGATCGACGCGATAACAGCCAGCAAGAGCGATTCCTGCAAGAATTGCTTGATCAGAGCTCCGCGTGACGCTCCGTAAACCTTGGAAACGCCGATCTCGCGACTGCGTATCGACGCGTTCGCCGTAATAAGCATGGCGAAATTGATGCAGGCAAGCGCCAGAATGAAAACACCGATCGCGACGAAGAGATAAATGTAGTGGATGTTTCCGGTAAAGGCCATGTCGTATTCGAGCTTGGAGCGAAGGTGGATGTCGGAGATCGGCTGGAGCGCCAGGTTGAACTCCATTCCCTGATCGCCTGGCTTCATGTGCATCTGATCCATGGCGAGCATACGGATGCTTTCCTCGAATTTCTGCGGATCGGTTCCTTCCCGGAGTTTAACGTACGTATAGCTGCTGAAATTTCCCCAGTAAGCAGGGTTATCCACTTCCACTTCTTCGGAGCGGATCAGGCAATCGTACGTGAAATGCATGTTTTCGTCCGGGTTCTCGATAACCGCTGCTATCGTATAATCTGTTTGATTGTTAATCTTCAGGCTTTTACCTATCGGATCGTCTTTGCCATAAAGCATTTCAGCCGCTGCTTGTGTCAGAACGATCTTTCCGGGCTCCGCAAGCAGGTTCTGGTCGTCTCCGGCAAGAACTTTCACACCGAAGACATCGAAGAATCCCGGGGTTACCTGATAGAGGTTTTTCATGCTGTAGTGCTTGTCCCCGACCTGTACTTCGTTGAAGCTGTTCACGAGCGCCAAGGCCGTTGTCGATTCTACCTCAGGATAGGTCTGTTTCAGCTTCTCGGTAAGGGGAGGCATGGTAACCGCGTAATGGATGGGCAGGCTCGATATTTTGCCGTGGATGCTGATTCGATAAATTCTCTCGTAGTCGGGGACTTCTCTATCGAAGCTGAGCTCGAAGGCGATAAAAGCGCCGATGAGGAAGCATACGACAAGCCCGATAACCAGGCTCGAAAGATTGAGGACGAACAGCAACCGATGGCGCATGTAACCGCGCAAAATGAGTTTTAATCTGAAAAATGACATCGCATCTCCATTGAATTTATTTTGAAGCGTTTTTCTTTGAATACAAGCAAAACCAATACCATTACGAAAAGGCGGTTAACGTCAAGCAATTCGCAAAAAAGGGTGCTGTTCGTTTCCGATTTTAAAGAGGGGGTGAACGAAATCGTACGGTTTTGCGACGCTACTCGATGGGATGCGTTTTACCCCAAAAGCGGATTGCTCCGAAGAAAAGGCCGACTGTGGCGAGACAACCCGCGAGCCAGATCGCCGAGCTTTCGGGATGCAACGGGAAGGTGGAAATCTGGAAGAATATCGTCGCGATAAGCCAGGCCAGGCCGGTGAGGTAAACCACGGAGAAAATGGCCCATCCGGCGTTCGTTTCACGGTAGGTGGCCGCGATTGCAGCGATACATGGCGTGTAGATCAGGATGAACAGAAGGTACGCGATAACAGACGCGATGGACGTGAACTTGCGGTGGAAAACCTCGCTGATGGAGGAGTCGGTCTCGGTCTCCTCGAGCTCGGAGGATATACCCAGTGGATCCGTAAAGCTTCTCAAGGCGTCGCCGAGGTCAAGGGGAAGCTGTCGGAACGATGCGCTCACCTCCTGCCAGAAATTGAAGGAAGCTTCTTGCTGAGCGGTATCCACACGGGCGTAGAGCGCATTCAACGTGCCCACAACCGCTTCTTTGGAAAAAATGCCGGTGAAGAGACCGACCGCCGCTTCCCAGTTGTCCTTCTCGATACCCATGGGACGAAAAACCGGCGAGATGAATTTCCCGATCGCCGAAAGCACGGAGTTGTCGGAGAAATCCTCGTGGATGGTACCGTCGGTGCCGAGAGACCCCAGGATGCTCAACAGGATGATGAAAAACATGATCAGCCTTCCGGCGCGGAAAATGAACGATTTGAGCCGGATCCACGTATGCAGCATCACGCCGTTGAACGTGGGGATATGGTACGAGGGCAGCTCCATGACGAAGGTCGATGTCTCGCCCTGCAGGAGGGTTCGCTTGAAGATCAGGCCGGAGACGATCGCCAGCAGGATGCCTGTCATGTAAAGTCCGAAGATCACCGTTCCGCCTCGCTGTGGGAAAAAGATCGTCGCGAAGAGCACGTACACGGGAATCCTCGCACCGCAGGACATCAGGGGATTCACGAGTATGGTGAGAATGCGGTCGCGGTGGTTCTCCAGCGTGCGCGTTGCCATGATTGCTGGGACGTTGCAGCCGAAGCCGATCAGCATCGGGATGAACGCCTTTCCGGGTAAGCCGATCACGAGCATGAAGCGATCCATGACGAACGCAGCGCGCGCCATGTAGCCGGAGTCCTCCAGAAACGAGAGGAAAAGGAAGATGAAGAAAATGGGGGGGATGAAGGTCGAAACCACGCGGATGCCTTCCCCGAGTCCTTTAGCCAGAAAGAGGTTCAACCATCCCGGAGAGCCGATCGATTGCAGAACTGATCCGAATCCGTCTACAAAGATTGCTCCGAAAAGCCTGTCGAAGAAAAAGATGAATGGATTGCCAAGGTTGATCGTCAAAAAGAAGAGCAGGTACATGACCGCGAGGAAGATCGGAATCCCGAGAATACGGTTCAGCACCACGCGGTCGATGCTGTCGGAGACCGTCTTGCGGAACTCGAAATCGCGATGCGTCACATCCTTGACCAGGCCATGAATGAACCCGTACCGACCATCGGCTACGACAATTTCAATCGAATCGCCGACATGCTTCTCGATCTTCGACGCGTGTTTCGCGACTTCTTCCTTGAATTGATCTTGGGTGATCTCAGCGCCGATGGGGTCGTTCTCCAGGAGCTTGATTGCCAGCCAGCGAGAATCCACTTTCTTGTCGGCAGCAATCGATTCCAGTTTGGGCCGCAATTCTTTCAGGGATGTCTCGACCACGGAGTCGTAAGCGACCCGTGTGGGGGATACCCGGCGTGAATCGGCGATTTCGAGAACCTTCTTCTTCAGCTCGTCCAGGCCCTCTTTGCGGCTTGCGACCATCGGAATCACCGGGCAGCCGAGGTGGCGCTCAAGGTGCTCGATCTCGATGCGAATCTTCTGCTTCTGAACGACGTCGATCATGTTCAGCGCGACCACGATAGGGGCCTGAATCTCCAGAAGCTGGGTGGTCAGGTATAGATTCCGCTCCAGGTTGGAGGCGTCGATGATGTTGACGACCACGTCCGGTTTCTGGTAGAGGATATACTCGCGGGAGACTTTCTCATCGACCGACCACGCGGAGAAGGAATAAATCCCCGGGAGATCGATCACGTTGATGCGAGTATCGCCATCCTGGTAAGAGCCTTCCTTGTGCTCGACCGTAACGCCCGGCCAGTTACCGATGCGCTGCTTTGCGCCCGTAAGTGCGTTGAAAAGCGTTGTCTTGCCCGAGTTCGGGTTTCCGGCCAGAGCGATTGTAACCTGATCCATTTCGACTCCCATTTTTGAGACTGAATATCATTCTCAATATCGTGCGATTCGCTCCATTTGTCAACCAGTATTTTAACCGGCAAGGAATTTCTCCGTGCGTGGCTTCCAACGAGCGATCACTTTTCAGTTGACGATTCCCCGGTTTGCGATAATCTGCGAAGAAAAGGAGAAAAGCTATGGAATTCATCGAGTTAGTCAAAAACCGTTACTCCGTTCGGAGCTATTCGGATCGTACGGTGGAGAAGGATAAAATCGAGAAGATACTGGAAGCGGCACGCCTTGCGCCGACAGCGAAGAACCTTCAACCGTTCAAGTTCCTGGTGGTCGAATCACCCGAGGCGAAAGAACATGTCGTCAGGGCATACCCGCGCAAGTGGGCGGAGGAAGTCCCGGTGTTCATCGTGATATGCGTCGATCACTCGCAGGCGTGGCGTCGTCCGGACGGCAAGAGCTACGGCGATGTGGACGCTGCGATTGCCGTGGATCACATGACGCTCGCCGCCACGGAAATGGGGCTGGGAACATGCTGGGTCGGTTACTTCGATTCCTTCATGCTGAGCCAGTCGCTGAAACTTCCGGAAGGAATCGAGCCCGTGGTGATCCTGCCCGTGGGTTACCCCAAAAAGGACGAAGTTCCGGAGCGCCACCTGAAGAGAAAGCCTCTTGCGGAGCTAGTGGAGTATCTCTGATTATCGGCTGTCGACTATTTCCCGTCCTGCTCCATTTTGTAGTCCAGGGCTTTCAGGGTCAGGCTGATGTCCTTGATGTACAACAGTAGCGCAAGGATCAGGAATACCAGGCAAAGCACGAACTCCATCACGATGACGATGGTGAGATCGATCCTCATCAATTGCAGGATGAAAAGCGTAATGATGATAAGCGAAGCCATCAGCACCGATCCGATCGCAAGAATGATGGAGAGGCGCAGGTTTCTCGCCCTGTGATAGAGGTTGTTCACCTGCTTGTTTGTGAAGCGTTCAACTTCCGGCGAGACAATTTTTTTTTCGTCCGTGAGCTGCCGGACCCGGTCGATCACGCGCCCGATCCGATTTGTCATGGAGAGTAGCAGCAGGCCGATTCCCGATATCAGCACGACCGGTGCGATGGACGATTGCAATAGCGATGTGAGTTCCTGAATGTTCTCGATGTTCATGACTCCTCCGGGTTTATATCATTCAATATTGTGCGTGTCTCTTCAATGTAGGAGGCATCCGTTCCGCAGCAACCACCCACGAGTTTCGCTCCGGCGTTTACGGCTTCCCGGATGTACTGCGCGAACGGCTCCGGCTTGATCGGATAACGCCATTGACCGTCGATCTTTTCGGGAACACCGGCGCTGGGCTTGAAAAGGATGGGCGTTTCCGGGAAAACGCTGCGGAGTGGCTCGATGAAAGGGAGGAGGTCGTCCGCGCTTTCACCGCAATTGACGCCAAAAGCTACTACGCAGTGACGGACGGCGAATTCGCAACAAGCGATGACAAGCCCGGATCGAGATTCCCGCTCGCCGCGAGGAGGGGAAACGCTGCACAGAACCGGTAATCCGCATGCCTCGTAGCTGGCAACGAGTGCGATCTCCAGTTGCCGGATGTCCTGCATGGTCTCGAGGCAGAGGAGGTCAACGCCGGCATCGCTGAGGAACATCGCCTGCTCGGCGAAACAATCGTAAAGCCGATTCGAGAGCGATATGTTCCACACGCTGACCGCCGGTCCGATTGTCCCCGCCACAAGGGCTTTGCCGGCGGCTGCATTCAGGGAAATGTCCGCACCGCGTCGATTGATCTCTCTTGCGTGCTTATCCAAGTCGAGATCACTGAGTCGAATTCTGTTGGCCCCAAAGGTGTTCGTACCGATGATGGCCGATCCGGCTCGAAGGAATGATTCGGCAATCTTCTTTACAGCGGCGGGATTTACGATGTTCAGGTAATCGGGGCATGGAGTGCCGTATTGGAGCAATTGATGCCCCCAACCCCCGTCGAGAAGGACAACTTGGTGGTTGCTCACAAACCTGGAAAACTCGGCCTCGTTCATTTCGCCTCCGGTTGCAGGTGATCACCCGGCGGTGAATCTGTCGAGGAAAACCTTTGGAGAATCGTCCCGCTTCGATTTTGCACGATGCTTCAAGACTGTGTATCGCGGATAATTCATATTTGTGCTTGACAATTTAAAAGATAAAAGACACATGATATAGATTGTGATAAAATGAATTTTCTCGAAAAGGGGATAAAATGGTAAATCCTACGATTGTAAACAGAATTTTTACTGTGCTTGCATATATTTTCCTGGCTGCCGGGATTCTTGGCTTCGGATTCTTTTTCATGAAATTTATCGGTGATACAGATATCGAATTCTATTTCTACCTGAGTTTGATGACGATCGTTCTTGGTTTTGTGCTTTTCGGTATCTACATGCGCGTTGCCAACCTGAGTTTCAATCGGTTCATTAGCCAGCTCAGCAATCTGAACGAAGAACCCACAACCTACATCCGTGGAAACGAAACGAACGAAGACAAAGATACTGAAAACAGTGAACCCAAGAAATAACATTCTTTCAATACACAATTTTTATATCACGCTGGAGGAGAAATGAAGAAATTCGCGATTGGTTGTCTTATCGTTTTTGCGATACTGCTTATTGCCGTAATATCCGTATTTATCTGGGGTAAAAACACCTATAACTCGCTTGTGGCGATGGACGAAGCCGTTAAGGAGAAATGGAGCCAGGTCGAGAACGTTTACCAACGTCGCTTCGATTTAATTCCCAATCTTGTCGCGACCGTTCAGGGATACGCCATTCACGAGCAGGAAACGCTGACTGCCGTTACCGAAGCTCGCGCAAAGGTTGGCGGCACGATCCAGGTCGGTCAAGACATGCTGAACAACCCGGCTGCTTTCCAGCAGTTCCAGCAAGCGCAGAATTCTCTTGGCGGTGCGCTCTCCCGGCTGATGGTCGTGGTGGAAAGATATCCGGATCTGAAGGCGAACGAGAATTTCCTGGCTCTTCAGAGTCAGCTCGAAGGAACCGAGAACCGGATCACGGTCGAGCGTCAACGCTTCAACGAGACCGCCCGTGCATACAACACAGCGATCAAGAAGTTCCCCGCGATGTTCATTGCCAACTTGATGGGTTTTGACGAGAGGCCTTACTTCACCGCCCAGCAAGGAGCGGATCAGGCTCCGAACGTGCAGGAACTGATGGACAAGGCGAAGGATAAATGATCAAGCTTGCGCAAGAGGAAATCGAACGAATCGGTAAATCTGTAGAGAAGGCGGAGAAGAACACCTCGGGTGAAATTGCCCTTGCGATGATCCCACAGAGCGACAGCTATGCGATTTTTGAATTGATGACCGCCGTTGTCTGCGGCTTCGTCTGCTTCGTCGCGATGCTGTTCTGGATTCAAGGAATCGAGAACTGGCTTTCGAGCCTTTTCTGGGGCTCGGGCGTCGAGAGCAGGGCATATCCGCTGGTCATGTTCTACGGCTTCGGCAGCTTTCTGATTATCTCCATCGCGTACGCGCTGGCGAATATCCCTTTGATCGATCGTCTGATCGTTCCGCGCAGATACCGGGAAGAAAAGGTGAAGCAGCGCGCGCACCGCGAGTTTCTCGATTCGGGCGTGTACGATACCCGTGATCGCACCGGGATTCTCATTTTTATCTCGCAGCTCGAGCGGAGAGTCGAGTTGATCGCCGATAAGGGCATCGCGGAGAAGATTCCACAGGACGAGTGGGATCATATTGTCGATATCATTATCAAAGGCATTTGTAACCGGAAGCTGGCCGATTCCCTGTGTAAGGCCGTTGAGATGTGCGGAAACCTTCTCGAAACGCATTTCCCCATCAAGGCGGACGACACCAATGAACTCTCGAACCGAATAAACATACTGGAGCGCTGATCATGACGAATAAAATCATCACCACAGCGCTGATCATTATATTCCTCGTTCCTCTGTTCGCTCTGGATGTTCCCAAACAGAGCGGTTACGCGGTGAACGACCAGGCGGATATCATGTCCTCGACGCAAGAGAGGCAGCTCGAACAGAAATTGCGCGATATCCAGGCAAAGACATCGGCACAGGTCGCAATCCTTACGGTGAAATCGCTGCACGGAGAGCCGATTGAGAGCTACTCCATACGAGTCGCAGACAAGTGGAAACTTGGGACCCAGAAAGACGACAACGGCGTCCTGATCGTTGTGTCGAGGGACGACAGAAAGGTTCGCATCGAGGTCGGTTACGGGCTCGAGGGCGTTATCACGGATCTGAAAAGCGATTACATCATACGAAAAACCCTTATACCCAGCTTTCGCAAAGGAAATTACTACGAAGGGCTGAGCAACGCCACAACGCAGCTCGAGGGCCTGATCACCAAGGAATTCCAGATCAGCCCGGAAGAGCTTCAAAAGACCCAGAAAACTGCATCCAGAAAAAGAGTAACCCACATACCGGTAGGAATGATTGTGTTCGTTCTTTTCATTCTGTTCGGCGGATTGAGAAGAGGGCGGCGCGGTAGCGGCCTCCTGTGGTTGCTGCTCCTGAGCGGTGGACGTTCCGGCGGTTCGTCCCGCGGTGGATTCGGTGGTGGAAGCGGCTTCGGCGGTGGCGGCGGTTTCTTCGGTGGCGGCGGCGGCTTTGGCGGCGGTGGCTCCAGTGGAAGTTGGTAGAAAGCGTCGAAAGCATATTCTCTAGTTCTGAAACCGTTTAACGGGGAGGACGCATGTTCTTTTCCCTGCTACTGATGACGTTTCTGATTTCGATCGTCGTATGCAACGTCTGCGTACTGATCTTCAGCAAGCCGCTTCGCATGATCCTGCAACGGCTGATCAACGAGGATATCTACACGGCCTGGCTGCGCTACATCAAGTTCGCGATTTATATCGTGGGGATATCCGCTGGCGTGCGGATCAACAGCATCGAGCAATACATCAACCCATCGCAGTACCTGGAAAACAGCAAGGTCATTCCGCTGAACTACTCGCGGTTGTTTCTGGAGGTGTATCGCACGGTGATCGGTTCCCTTTCGGGGATTGCCTGGCTGCTCTTGATATTCTTCGTGTTCGCGCTATTGGCTTATGTTGTTGTGAAGGCGTTCGAAATGCGCTGGGACAGGCTTGGTAAAAAGCCGATCAATCCAGAATCCATTCAAAGATAACGGGTGTCGGAAGGAGCATCGTTCTCTCGATTTGCTGCATCTTGTCGCGGTCCGTCTCTCCGATACCGGAGTATTTGAACAATATCTTGTATTCGTCGTGCTTCTTCATGAGCGGATTTTTATATTCGATCGCGTGAAGGTTGCCCAAATCGTTGTAATGGTAGATCAGATATCCTGCGGGGGCGTCATAGTCGTCGATTCTGAAAATCGCTGAGGCGGTGATGCGATTCCCCGAAATGAATTCGTTCTCGATCTCGAGCGATTCCGTTGGGAAATCTTCCTGATCCGACTCCTCATTCCCGGCTTTTACGGCGATCATGCGTTTGATATTGTGCATGCTGTCACCGACGATGCGGATGATCGAGAAGATCGGGTCTCCGTCGAAGGTGATTCTGTCGAGACCGTCATCGCGGTAGTTGTAGGTCGCGGTGAATCCCCTCGAAAGGAGGGTCCAGTTGACTCGGTTGATAGCGCTGTCGATTTCAGGCATCAGCATCAGGATCAGCTTCTCGCTGCTGTCGTAGAAACGAATGTCGCTGAGCTTGCCGTCGATGTATCCGATCAGTGCGTGCCCGATTAGGCTGTTCTTCGCATACGCCTCGATCTTCACTGGCTGCACGAGCTTGTTGGCAGCTTCCGGGCCTGGCCGGTCGCCCTCTTTTTTGCATCCGCTGAGGGCAAGAAGGATAAGGGTTACCAGGAAAATAGTGTTTCTTCTCATGTTTAATTCATCAACAAGAGGGCTTTTTTTGTCCAATTCTTTTTTCATGAGAGCAAATCCAGAGAAATCATCCATTCTCCAAGAAATTACTTTACAAATAGAAGCGGCTGAATATTCTATCGATAAATGGAGGAAACGAGATGGAAATCATTGGATTACTTGTTCCGCTCATGAAGATAAGCATTCTTCTGATTTCTGTGCGTTTTCTTTTCATGGTTTGCGAAAGTTGTAATGGAATCCATAACATCAAAGGGAAAATGGTTAAACAAAAAAGAAGATAAATCAGGAGCCTTGGATGAAAAAATTCTTCAAATTCCTATTCTTTGCTGGATTGATTGCCGGTGCGTTCTTTTTGATCAAGAAAAACTTCTTCGATGCTTGCGAGGAAGAAGAGTGGGACGTCCCTGAAGATACAGAGGACCTCGACGACACCGAAGAATAGCTTGTCTTTTTCATTGCCGGGTTGAGGTGGTTATCTCTGCCGGATCTAGATTTTAGCGCTACTGACGTTTGGCGGTAGCGCTTTTTTCTTTTAAAAGATGCTCCGATCATTCGCATGCGTTAAAACTATTATTAATATTCTTGACAAGTGAGTTCTCTTCAATAATCGTTTGTTGGCTATCTCTGTGGCTTTCTTATATGCGATTCAACAACGAAAGACAAGGAGGAGTTCATGATTGAGCAATTCAGGAATCTTATTTTCGAAGGTGGTGGCGTGAAGGGAATCGCCTACGTCGGGGCGATGAGAGTCCTCGAGAGGGAAATCAATATCGAAGCGATCAAGCGCGTGGGTGGGACAAGCGCGGGTGCGATCAACGCCCTGCTTTTTGCTTTGGGCTACGATTCCGCCAGATTGAAAGAGAAAATGTATACCACGGATTTCATGGATTTCATGCAGACCAGCTGGAGCCCGATCAACTGGGTTGGGCATATCTTCAACATCGCAGCAAAATTCGGATGGGCCAGCGGAGACTTCTTTGAACGATGGGTCGGTGAGTGCATCGCGGAAGTGCTTGGCAATCGGAATGCTACGTTCAAGGACCTGGTGAATTCCGGAAGGCCGGAATTGTTTGTCGTCGCAACGAACCTGAGCACATGCTTCTCCGAGGTGTTTTCGCTCGATAATCATCCCAACATGCCCATCGTGAAAGCCCTGCGCCTCAGCATGTCGCTGCCTTTAATCTTCACTGCAAAGAAGTATGGCGTATATCAGGATATCTATACAGATGGCGGTGTAATGCGGAATTATCCAATCAAGCTCTTCGATCGCCTGAAATACATCGATGAAGATGAAAGAAAAGCGGCTGTGGGGACTCCCGAATACTACGCGAAGGTCAACACAAAAAACAATATCGCCCCAGACGATCCTGACGCTTTCGTCTACAACCGCCAGACCCTGGGACTCAGGCTGGATACGGAAGAAGAAATCTCGCAGTTCCAAAAGCGCTTGGCAACGGAGAGGAAGCCGATCAAGAATTTTGTCAACTACTCAACTGCGTTGGTCAAGTCCATCATGAACGCTCAGGGTATCAGCCATTTACACGGGGACGACTGGAATAGGACAATTTACGTTAACACCCTCAAAGTGAAAACGGCAGATTTCAATTTGACGAGCGAGGAGAAGGATAATCTCATTGAGCAAGGAGAAAAGGGCGCAAATGTTTACTTCGAATGGTTTAAAGACCCTGATAAGGATGATGAGAAGAAGAATAAACTTGTTTGGAGCTGAATGAATACCGGATCGCTTTCTCAGTGATCCGGTTTTGTTATCCGCTTGATCATCAGGGGCGCGCGCCCCGTTTCCCAAGGGATTTTTCACCTATTCCGCCCATTCCCCGAAAAATCTTGACATTTTTTGTTCGCAGGGACTCAATGACTTGAGTGTCAGAACAATTGAAGTGAATAAAAAGAAAACATATCATGTTGCAGGCAAATCATTTTGCTTTGGTTGGATCATATGAGTCCAGCACAACTAAGGAGAATTTATGAACATTCCCGAAGATATTTATGCAATGACAATGGAGGAATTGCGTAAAATCGGATCCGAGCTTGAAATCCCTTCCATGACCACGCTTCGCAAGAACGAGCTGATCCACAAGGTGCTTGAAAACCTTGCCGCGCAAGAAGGTCTGGCTTTCGTTAACGGCTGCTTGGAGATCATGGACGACGGCTACGGCTTCCTGCGTTTCCAGCACAACAATTACAATCCCGGACGCGACGACGTTTACGTGTCGCTCACGCAGATAAGACGCTTCAATCTCAAGAAGGGGCATATCGTTTCCGGTCCGGTTCGTTCGCCGAAAGAGGGCGAAAAATACTACGCGCTACTCCGCGTTGACATGGTCAACTACGAGAAGCCGGATATGGTGGTCGAAGTTAAGAATTTCGATTCGCTCACGCCTTATTTCCCCGAGGTTAAACTCGATCTCGAGACGGATCGCAAGAACGTATCCACCCGCATGATCAACCTCTTCACGCCCATTGGGAAAGGGCAGCGTGGGTTGATTGTCGCAGCTCCAAGAACAGGTAAAACCGTCCTCATGCAGAATGTTGCCAACGCGATACTTACCAATCATCCGGAAGTCTACGTGATCGTCCTCCTTGTGGATGAACGCCCAGAAGAGGTCACCGAGATGAGGCGCACCCTGATTCCGACGAACTCGGAAGTGGTTGCTTCCACATTCGACGAAACTCCACGCAATCATATCCAGGTTGCCGAGATGGTTCTCGCCAAGGCCAAACGCATGGTCGAGATGGGTCAGGACGTGGTTATCATGCTCGACAGCATCACTCGTCTGGCGCGTGCGTACAACAATATCCAGCCCTCCAGCGGTAAGGTGCTTTCCGGTGGTGTGGACGCGAACGCCTTGCACCGCCCAAAGAAATTCTTCGGCGCTGCGCGTAACACACTCGAATCGGGAACGCTCACCATCATCGCTTCCGCGCTGATCGATACGGGAAGCCGAATGGACCAGGTGATCTTCGAGGAATTCAAGGGCACCGGCAATATGGAACTCGTGCTCGATCGCTCCATCAGCGACCTCCGCATGTTCCCGGCTATCGACCTCGTCAAGTCCGGAACCCGTCGTGAAGAGCTGCTGCTAACACAGAACGAGATCAACCGCATGTATGTCATGCGTAAATTCCTCAAGACAATGAGTCCGTTCCAGGGGATCGAGACGTTGCGCAATAAAATGCTGCAATCCAAGAACAACGACGAATTCCTGAATATCATGGGACAGTAATGGAACTACTCTCTCCTGCCGGCAGCCTTGAAAAGCTCCGGTATGCCCTTTTATACGGTGCGGACGCAATCTATACGGGAGGCCGTCAGTTCGGTTTGCGCGCCAAGGCGGTCAACCTCAGCAACGAGGAGCTGATCCAGGCGGTGCATTATACGCATGGCCTCGGCAAGAATATCTACGTCACGGTCAACATCTACGCTCGCAATGAGGATGTCTCCTCCCTGCCATCCTACCTCGAATTCCTGAAAGAGATCGAAGTCGACGCGGTCATCGTGTCCGATCCGGGAGTCTTCCAGCTTGCTCGTGACGCCGGATTGAATATCCACATCAGCACGCAGGCGAATGTGACATCCTGGAAATCGGTGGAGTTCTGGCACAAGCTCGGAGCGAGCCGGATTATCCTCGCGCGGGAATTGACGCTGGCGGAGATTCGCGAGATCAAGAAGCGTGTACCCGAGATGGAACTCGAGATGTTCGTCCACGGCGCGATGTGCATCGCATGGTCGGGAAGGTGCCTGATAAGCGCATTTCTCAATGACCGCAGTGCCAATCAGGGATTGTGCACGCAGGCGTGTCGCTGGGAGTACCACCTTGTAGAGAGCTCTCGCGAAGGTGAGGTATTCACCGTCAACGAGGACGAGCGAGGAACCTACTTCTTCAATTCACGTGACTTGTGCCTGATCGACAGGATCCCCGAGATTCTTGACGCGGGTGTTTCCAGCGTCAAGATCGAAGGACGCATGAAGAGCCTGTATTACGTCGCGGCAGTCACCAGGGCGTACCGCAATGCGATCGACGCGGCGAGAAGGGGAGAGGCGATCGATCCCGGATTGGCCGGAGAGCTCGGGAAGGTTAGCCATCGTCCCTATTACGAAGGCTTCTTCGACGGATTCTCCTCCACGGGGGCACAATACTATCCCACATCTGGTTACATCAGGGACTACCAGTATCTGGGCGAGGTCCTCCGCTACCGGGACGGGATGGCCGAGATAAGCTGCAAATCAAAGTTCGAGCCCGGAGATGCCATCGAGGTTATCGCGCCTGACTTTGTCCATGATGCAAGCTTGCGAGTGGAATCGATTTTTGAAGAAGATGGAACGCCGACGACCTCGGCGAGGCCCAACACCACCGTGAAGGTACCGTGCGATGCCGATCCGGGAGAACATTCAATCGTGAGAATGAAAGTGAAATAGAAGTTCAACCATGAGAGTTAAAGATATAACGATGAGAATCGCTCTGGTAATCGGCCTTGTTTTAATCACAGTGCAATGTCTTTTCGCCGGTATCGTCGAAGACTGCGAAGACGCCTATCGGAAAGGCGATATCGCGCGTTTGCAAGCGCTGGTGAAGCAGACTGCCGAACAGGCGAATGAAAAGGCGTGCGCCGGTTACTTCGGAGCGTTGCTCGCCGGTGAGGATCAGAAAGGGAAGCTGCTGGCGTTGAACGAATCGTATCCGCATACGCATTACGGGAAAATGGCCTTGCTCGAGATCGCCAAGCTCGCTTTTTTCGAGCGCGATTACACGAGTGCCGAAGCCGCGCTTGCCGGATTGGCCCAGTCCGATTTGATCGAGAAAGACTACTGGCTTGCCAAGACTTACGAACGGCTGGAGAAAAACAACCTCGCGATATCTTCCGCACAGGTCTATATCAGCCATTCGCAGGATCCGGTGATGGTCGAGTCGTCGTGGTTTACCATCGCGACCGCACAACTGAACAAGGGGGATTTCTCCTCCGCGCTCCGTACGCTGGAATCGATGCGCAATTCGACCAAGGTCAACAATATCCCCCTTCTGTGGCTGAAGATCGGAGAGTGCCACGAAAAGCTTGGGGATTATGCCCAAGCAATCAACGCCTACCGCAAGATCATGAGCGACTACCGATACACACAATATTGCTACACGGCGGAGGATCGCCTGCATCAGCTTGACGACCGGAATCAGGGTGATGTCGATGTTACGCAGTTCAGTACGTTCGATTCGACCGGGAAGAAGAACGAAGAGACTCCGAAGCAGGAGTCGATACCGGACAACGTGCTGAAGTTCTATCTTCAGGTCGGGGCGTTCAGCACGGAGGAGAACGCGGATCGCTATCGCCGGGAGATGATTGCTTCCGGTTATCCGGCCATTTCGTTTTCCAAAGTCGCTGCGGGAAAAGAGCTCTTTGTCGTGGCGGCCGGACCCTATCGCACGCGTGACGAGGCGATGGACGCCAAACAGAAACTTGCCGGTGAAAAGGTTAATTCGCTACTGATACAAAGGTACTGAGAATGTCGATGAAGGATACGGAACAGAAGCTGACTCCCATGCTCCAGCAGTACATGGACGTGAAGAAAATGCACCCGGACAAGCTGCTGCTGTTCAGGATGGGCGATTTCTACGAGACGTTTTTCGATGACGCGAAGCTCGCTTCAAAGCTGCTTGGTATAACGCTTACAGCCAGAGACCGCCGCTCGGACAGCCCGGTGCCATTGGCCGGGATTCCATATCATGCACTCGACCGCTACATGGATAAACTTATTCGCAGCGGCACGAAGGTGGTGATCTGCGAACAGGTGGAGGATCCCAAGCTCGCCAAGGGACTCGTCAAGCGGGAAGTGGTGGAGATTATCACACCCGGGGCGATCGTGGACGATCAGTACATCGACGGGAAGGAAAACAACTTCCTCGCTGCCGTTTACACAGGGTCGCGCAAGAAGGACTACGGTTTCGCGCTGATTGACATCTCAACGGGAGATTTCCATTTCACCACGCTTCGCAGCACCCAGCTTGCCGATGAAATTCTCCGCAAGCAGCCTGTCGAGATCGTTGTACTCGACGATGATCTGTTGCAAGCGCTGGAAGAACTCAGGTTGCCGTATAACCCGGTACTCACGGGCTTCGATAATCCATTCTTCGATGCGTCTGAGGGGTATCAGCTTCTGCTGAATCAACTCGGAACAACCACGCTAGACGGTTTCGGCGCTAGCCAGAACGATCCCGGAACAATCGCTGCGGGACTGCTAATCTCGTATCTTACTTCGCTCAAGAAATCCGATTTGAACCACATACGAACGCTTCGTCGATACGCGATCGAGGAAGCGATGCAACTGGACGAGACGTCGCGACGAAATCTCGAACTGGTGAAGAACCTGCGTAGCAACACCCGGGAAGCTAGCTTGATCGGTGTTCTCGATCAGACGAAAACCCCCATGGGCGCGCGCCTGCTTCATCAGCGGCTTCTTCATCCGCTGATCCACAGGAAGGAGATCGAGCGAAGACTGAACGCAGTTTACGAGTGTAAGGACCTCTTCCATATCACGGAAGACATCCGTACACTGCTGGACACGATCGGTGATCTGAGCCGTATCCTCAGCAAGGCGGGGACGCAGCGGATCAACCCGCGCGAGTTGCTGACGCTCACGTCCTATCTTTCTACTGCGCCGCAACTTGTCAGCATGCTGGAAGGTTTCTCGAACGATATATTCACCGAATGCGTGGAGCAGATCGGAGATTACTCGGATATCGTCCGCGAGATCGAGGATGCCCTGGTGGAAAATCCGCCGGTGCAGATCACGGACGGCAATCTATTCCGTGACGGCTATCATAAAGAGTTGGACGAGCTCCGGCAGATCAGTCGCGACGGAAAGGGCTGGATTGCTCGCCTGGAACAAAAAGAGCGTGAAGAGAGCGGGATCCCGAGCCTAAAGGTGGGATTCAACAAGGTTTTTGGATACTACATCGAGGTGACCAATACGCATCTGGATAAAGTCCCCGAGCATTATATTGGCAAGCAGACACTCGTGAACAGCCAGCGTTTTATCTCGCCCGATCTGAAGGAATATGAATCGAAGGTTCTGGGCGCGGAAGAGCGCATTCAGAATATCGAGTATGAGCTGTTTGTAAAAATTCGGGCGAGGATTTTCGAAGAGACCCCGCGGCTGCTGCAATACGTAGGGATCATCGCCGAGATCGATTTCATCACCAATCTGGCGTGGATCGCGTACCACAACAATTACTGCCGGCCAGCTTTCAACGACGAAGGGATCCTCGAGATTTTAGACAGCAGGCATCCGGTCGTGGAAAGGCTTCTCGTCGGAGAGGCTTTTATTCCCAATGACATTAGCCTGAATCATCAGGATCATTTGATTGCCCTGATCACGGGGCCCAACATGGCGGGTAAATCAACGTACCTCCGTCAGGTGGGGTTAATCGCTGTGATGGCTCAGATGGGAAGCTTCGTCCCCGCATCGTCGGCGAACATGCCGGTTTTCGACAAGGTTTTCACGCGGGTGGGGGCCTCCGATAACCTCGCGATGGGGCAGAGCACGTTTCTGGTGGAGATGATCGAGACCTCCAACATCCTCAATTCCGCGACCCCGAACTCGCTCATACTGCTCGATGAAATCGGCCGGGGAACCAGCACTTTCGACGGGCTCAGCCTGGCGTGGTCGATCGTGGAGTACATCCACAACATCAAGCGACTGAAGTCGATGACGCTTTTTGCAACGCACTATCACGAACTGACCGAACTCGAAAATGTACTGGACGGCGTGAAGAACTACAATGTCTCGGTGAAAGAGTGGAACGACGAGATGGTGTTTGTGCGCAAGATCGAGCGCGGGGGCTCGGACCAAAGCTATGGAATTCAGGTGGCGCGTCTTGCGGGAATGCCGGACAAGGTGATCCGCAGGGCAAAGCAAATCCTGGAGAATCTGGAAGCTCACGAGCTTTCGCCGCAGGGTCTTACCGCTCGCATGAGAAAGCAGCTCGCCTCGCAGACCCCACAGCGAGACATCTTCGAAATCCTGTACGAGAAAACGGAAGAGAAACAGGGACTGCTGGACGAGGTGCGGGACCTGGAGCTGGATAAGATGACGCCGCTCGAGGCCTTGCAATATCTGATGGAATTACAGAAGAAGATTTAGCGAGATGGTTTGTTGATCAGCTCGGGACGTTCGTGGCATCTTCGCCCGATCGCGCGCTCCGTCGTGGATATAACACGTCCAATAATCCACTTTCGTTTTTTCTGTTCGCGAAAGATTTTCGTTCGAAGATTTCGTTTTCACTTCGTGAAAGCCGAAACTAAACGTGTAACACCACGCCTGCGCGCCGGATCAAACGAATCTACTCACGAACTCGAACCATTAGTCGCGGGAATTATTCAAACAACTCCAGTATCCGGTTCACGTCGTTGCATTCGTGCAGGAAAACCGATCTGAAACCGTTGAAACAAACAAGCTTCAGGTGGGTTGTCGCACGTTTTTTATCCGCGTGGAGAATTTTTGCGCCATTCTTGGTGATGCGCTGCTTCAGGGCAGGTGAAATGTCATCGGGCAATCCGAAGCGATCGAGGAAGGCGTTGATTTTGAGCTCGTCTTCTTGCGATAGCCACCCGTTTTCACTGCTGAAGCTTGCAGCAAAGCGAATGCCCAGCGCAACGGCGATACCGTGCGGGATAACGAAGTCCGACACCGACTCGATGAGATGCCCGAATGTGTGCCCGAGATTGAGCTTTGCCCGTTCACCGCGATCGTGCGGATCGATGGCGCAATAGCGCATCTTCTCCTTGATCGCCTGTTCGATAACCTCTTGCCTCAGGGGCGATTCGTCCTCTTCCAGCATGGCGTACAACGGGTTGTCTCCAAGGAGGGCGATTTTTACGATTTCCGCAAAGCCGCACAGAATCTGTACTTCCGGGAGCGAATCGAGGAATTCCAGCGTAAGGATGGTTTCGGCGGGATTGTAAAAGGTGCCGACGGCGTTCTTCATATCGAGGAAGTTGATGCCGTTCTTTCCGCCAACGGCTGCGTCGACCATCGCCAGAAGCGTTGTTGGAACGATCACCAGTCGGCATCCACGCTTCCATGTGGCTGCTGCAAATCCTGCGATGTCCGTGACGCAACCGCCTCCGATCGCGTAGACTGTATGATCGCGGGTGATCTGCTCTTCGTGAAAGCGGCGGTAGATGGTCTCGAGTTGCTCGAGATTCTTCTCGGACTCGCTTGCTTCGAGTAGCATGTGCTTATTCTGCTGAACCAGTTCGGGATATTGCTCCGCTACAACCCTGTCGATAAGGATGAAGCCGAAGGAATCCTTCTGCAACTTGTTTGCAAGCTTCCCGAGGTCCAGAAAAACGATATCCGATTTCTTCATATATAGCGAGACTCTTTACCGGATCAGCGCAATCGTTCCCTTGCTGATCTGACCTTCATCGTTGTAGATGACGTAGAAATAGTTGCCGGAGCTGCATTCTCTGCCGGCCTCGTTGGTTCCATCCCACCGGAAATCCTTGAACGGGGTGAGGTGGAGTGTGAGAATCTGGCGTCCGGTAAGGTCATAGATGTTGCACTTGGTTTTATCGGGGAAGAGACCGTAGTCCGCGGAACTTCCTGAGCCGGTGATACCGTTAACGATCATGAGCGAAACCGACGTCTGGTCGGGATAATAGGGATTTGGGAAAGCCTTGATGCTCTTGTCGTATACAACGGTCTCGGGATTTTCCGAGATACCGATTTCCACCGAGTTCAGTCCCTCGGGCGTCCCGATGTAAAGTCTGCCCGAGATCGGTTCGTAGGCGAAATCCGTAATGTAGTTGGATAGCAGGGGTGCGTTGGAGGTGTTGTACGTTGTGTAGGTGTCCGTCTCTCCATCGTAAACCGTGATGCCGTTCTGCTCCGTTCCGATCCATACCCTGTCGAACGGATCGGTGAAAAGAGCGGTAGGAATGGTTGTCACCGCGCCGAAAAGCCGTTGCTCGTTGGTGAAATACCTCTGGTATACCACCCACTCGTTTTCGAGTTTATCCCATTTTTCTCGCTTGATGCTCGTCCCCAGCTTGAACCAGTTGTCAAATTCGTCCATAACAAACAATCCATTGGAGGACGCGACCCAATACTCGCTTTCCCAGTCGTTCTCGCGATAGGTGATCGCGTAGATGCGCCCACTGTTTTCAAGCTCGCTGAATTCAGGCCGACTCCAGCCGCTGGTGTCTTCTCCTGACGGGATGCCGTCGCCTTCGTAGATTCTCAGTCCGTCATGGTAGCTGCCGAACATCTTCTTGTCCTTACCTATGAATGCGGTAATGGGATCCTTCAGATCGAACCAGGGGACGTAGAAGTTGGTGATGTTCCCTTCATTGTCCAGAACGTTGATGCCACCGTTCGTGCCGTAGGAGCCGATCCACAGGTTCGCGTCGTAGGAATCGGAGTACCCCGGGTCGGGTATGATGAAGCTGATGGTCCGATTCAGCAGACCGCTTGTAAGCGTCGACCAGGTTGGGTCACCTTCGATCTCGTCGTAGATGGAGATGCCTTCGTCCCATCCCGGCACGCTGCTGTACCAAGTGCCGAAGCATTTTCGGTTGTTCTTGTCCACACCGACACAGAACATGTTGTTGCTGAGGAGTGGGCTGTTGTCCACATTGTAATTATACCAAACGTCGTTCTTGACGTCGTATCCGGAAACGCCCCGGGTTCCGCGACTGGTTGTCGCGCCGCCGCGGTAGCCGTTCACGATCCACACGAGGCCGTCGTGATCGACAGCCATCTGGGTGACGGTGTTGGCGATGATGGACTGCGGTTGATGTTGGATCCACTCGTTATCCTCCAGCAGGTAAAAGCCATCGCCCCAGCTACAGGCAGCAATCTCATTCGCGACCGTCGTGAATCCCATGATCTTGTCGGAAACCACAGAATTGTTCCATGTCGTGAATCCTTCGTCGGGATCGAGCATGGTAACAGCGGTGGAAAGGCTGTTTTCGAGAAGCAGGTTGGTGCTGTCCCACGTGCCGTAACTGAACCAGATGTTGTTGTCGCGATCGACATACACCGGATAAACGAGATTGCTCTCCAGACCGTTGTCCGTCGAGTAGTGTTCCATGTCGAGCGAAGCCGGGAAATCCCTGAGAACGGCGAGTCCGTCGCTGGTCGAGATCGCGAGCGTGTTGCCGTTGATGGAGAGGTCGGACATCGAGACCTCCGGAATGCCCAGCTCAGAGAACGATGCGTTGTGCCAGGAGGAAACGACCATCATCGAATCGATATGACAGTAGTCGATGCCGATTGCATTACCGCAGACGATGTATCCGTCCTGCGTGATTTCGATCTCCTGCACGTCGACGGAAGAGAGGCCGTTGAGATTGGTGAAATCGTTTATAAAGAGGGGCATGGGGAAATCCTGGCTGTTGCTGAACACGCTCATACCCGCGTTGGTCGCGATGAATATCTGATCGCCGAATGTCTCCACGTCCTGAACCTTCTCGGAGGTTAGTCCGGTGGTGGACGAAAGCGGGATATCGAACTTGCCGTCGATGTAGCGCTCCAGACCGCCGGCGTTCGTTCCGGCCATGATCTCGCCGGTCTCTTCAAAGCCTGCGAGGGCGCGGAAATCCTGGCTCGTGAGTCCGTCCACGTTTGTGAAGGTCTTAACAAACTGATTGGTTTCCATGTCGAAGAGGACAAATCCTCCCCAAGTGGCCATATAGATGATTCCGTCGTGTTCGTAGAGGTCGAACAGGTGGGTCGTGTTTGTATGGGTTTTCCAGTTTCTAATTCCATACAGCATCACGCTCGAAAGCGCCAGTAACAGGATGAGGAATTTCTTCATTCTTGGCTCCGCATATTTGTTTCTGCAAGTATAACGTTACGATACATTTTTTATTTCTCTTGTTTTTCGTTTTGCGATTCGTTCGGGTGTGAATCCCGGTATTTTATGGTAACTTTTTTAACCGTTCGAATCAGGTAGTAGAAAATGAACATCAGGAAGAAACTCAAGACCAGCAGCAGGACGTTCATTACGCGGTCGGTGGCCAGGGAGAAACCGATGGCAATCAGCCCGAACAGAATGGTAATGAAGTAAATAATCGCCGCAACGGTCCTCTGCGAGAAACCGAAAGCGAGCAGCTTGTGATGCAGGTGATCGCGATCGGCGGAGAAGATGTTTGTCGTGCGGCTGATTCTCCGTGCGACTGCGAGCAGGGTGTCAAACAACGGGATAAATAGCACGATAATGGGAATCAACATCGTCATGGCCGTGACACCTTTTGCTGGGCCGACACCCATCATGGAAATCGCCGCCAGATTGAATCCCAGAAAGAGGCTTCCGGTGTCGCCCATGAAAAGCTTTGCAGGATTGAAATTGTACCGGAGAAACGCCAGGCACGTACCGATGATGATCAGCAGAAGGTGGACAACGATATAGTTGTCGTAGTGGATGCCTACGGTGACGAGCGTGAGGGACACGATCGTCGCGATGCCTGCCGCAGCGCCGTCGATGCCATCAATGAGGTTGATCGCGTTCATGACCAATAAAAACCAGAACAACGTTAACGGATACGTGAGGAGGCCCATTTCGAGCGGCGCGCCGAATGGATTGGTGAGGCTTTCAGTGCGGAAACCAAGGAAGAAAGCGGCCGTAACGACGATGATCTGAAGGAAGAGTTTGCGATACGCGCGCAGCCTCCAGCGATCGTCGATGTAACCGATCACGAGGATGCCGGCTCCGCACGCCATCAGCGCAAGGATGTCCTGGTTCTTCGTGAAATGGTACACGACGTACTGCAGCGCGAGCGTCGGGATTCCGAAGCACAGGCCACCGCCGGTCGGAGTTCCTTTAATGTGTATTCCGCGCTCGTGCGGCTGATCGATGAGACGCAGCGCTCCGGCAACGCGGATGAATAGCGGAGTGAGAATATAGGTCGCCAGCAGCCCACCCAGGAACAGAGAAATGCCCAGCAGCAGATCAGTTTTCATAATTCCTGATGTATTCCTCTAGCATCCGGCTCAGCTGGAAACGCTCCCGGATCTTTTGAATGGATTGTTTGCTCATGTCTTCCAGTCGATCTTTCTTGTCTGTCAGGGAAACCAGAAGCTCAACCAACTCATCCGGCTTCTTCACATCTACCAGGAAACCGTTCCGGTCGTCCACAAGCTCGTTGTTGCCGTCGATGTCCGATGCGATGATGGGGAGACCCATGTTCATGGCTTCGATGATGGCGACGGGCAGCCCTTCCCAGAGCGAATAGAGCAGAAAGACGTCGAAGCGATCCAGCCAGGCCGAAACGTTGTCCTGCCAGCCCGGGAGGATAATGCGATCCTCAAGCTTATTTTCCTTGATCATGCCGAGGCATTGTTCGTAGTATTCGCCATCGCCAAGGAAGGCGAATTGCAGAGCCGGGTTCTTCTTGCAGGCCTCGATGGCCGCTTTGATGGTAACGATGAAATTCTTTTGCGTCCAGAATCTTCCCACCGCGCCGATCAAGAGCTTATCACCGGAATATTTTCGTGGATCTCGCTCGATCTCGGTCACGCCGTTGTATATGGTGACGGCTTTATCGGCAGGAACGATCCTTTCCCTGATCGCCTGCCTGCGCTGGTTGTCGCTCACGAAAACGATGCGATGCGCGAACATCCCGGCGAAGCGCTCCAGCGATTTGAAGAACCATTGCGCGTACCTGGAAAGACAATTGTGATACGGAACGCCGTGGACGGTGTGTATCACGAGTGGGACTCCCGCGACTCTGGCTGCGATTCTCGCGAGAAATCCCGCTTTGGAGCCGTGGGTGTGCACGATGTCGAATTTGTTCTTTTTGAAGAATGCCAGGAATTCGAAGAAAGCGAAAAGGTCCGGCAGGCCAATGGAACGCTGATAATGCGGCACGACGTGCAATTGCAAGCGCAGGCGTTTCACTTCACGAACGAAGGCGTTCCCGTCGTCGTTCGAAGGAGCGCACAGCACGCAAATATCGTACTTCTCGCGGTCAAGTTGTTCGCAGATATCCAGCGCGACACGTTGCGAGCCGTAGAGGATTTGCAGTTGAACAACTTCGGCAATCTTCTTCTTTTTCATTTCTAGAATCGCTCCTTTAATACCTTGATCCAGCCATCGAGCTGGCTCTCTCTGGAGTACTTTTCGATGTTCGGATGCGCCGGTGTTTCCCCGGCCTTTATCCGGTGATAAACAGCCAGGAATTTCTCCTTGATAGCTCCCACATCCTCCATCGGACAGATATCCTGATAGTTGCAGTCCCGCAGGATGCCGGCAACTTCTCCATCGGGTGGAACCATCGCCAGGATTTCCCTGCCGCTGCGGAGGTACTCGAACACCTTGCCGGTGAGGATTCCCTTACCCCTGGGGGTCGCAACGAACAGAAGCAGCGCGTCCGCCTGCATCATCCGGGTAACGGCCTGCGTGTGCTCCACCTGACGGTGAACATGAATCTTCGATGCGAGATTCGCATCGTTCAGGAAGTTCAGCGTTTCAAAGAAGTAGTTACCTGTAAAGGAGAATTCCACATCATCCGGTAAACGTTCTTCCTGCTGCAATTCGCGAAGGGCCCGGATGAAAAATTCCACGCTCTGCAGCCCGTAGAAATTCCCGAGATAGCAGAAGCGGACGATCTTTCGATCGGGATTTGGCTCAACAGACTCGTGGAAATCACGTTTATCCCATCCATTGTACATCACGTGCGTCTTCTGCCGTAAATGGTTGCCATACCTTGCGATGAGCTTCTCTTTCATGTCGTCGGCCGCGGTCGAAACGAGGAACGCCCTTTCGAGGACGCATCTCTCCACGAACTGTGCGAACAAGCGATGAACGGGAGTGAGGAAACCGAGATAGGGGTGATCGGTATAGGAGTCGCGATAGTCGATCGCAAGCGGGATTCCGGTCAACTTACTGTAGATGTATGCGGCAAGCCCACCCGTGTAGGGACCGGTGGTTGCCATGACGGCAGCCGGTCGGTTTTTCCGACACAATGCAGCCGAAAGCGCGAACGGGAGCCAGCCTATCTTGTCGTCGATAGGCCATATACCACGTACAAGACGCTTTTTCCACTCGGCGGTCTGGAAATAGACTTCGCTGCCCTTGCGGGAAGGTAGCATCTTCTTCAGGATGGACATCGGATCAAGCGACTTGGTGCGGGTGAGGCTTCTGTGCCCGCACTGGCGCACCATCTCGTGGTCGTACGAGTGAAACACGATATCCTTAACCGAGATAACGTCCGAGAGGATTCCTTGCTGCCGCAAGTACCACACCATCTTGCAGGGGCGTTGAACGCCGGAAGCACCCAATGGCGGGTAGAAATAGGCGAACATCAGAAGGCGCTTGCGAAGCGTGTTCGCAACCATCTTCAGAAGGTCGGCCTCGATATTTTCCCACATGAACAGTTTCCGCGCCGCTTCACGAGCTCTCCTGCACATAGCCTGCCCGTCGGCATCACTTTTGGAAAGGAGTTTCTCCACTGCGCTCGCAAGCGATTCCGCCGTAAAATCGACACAAGCTCCCACTTGATGTTCTTCGACCACGTGCTGCAATATCGGCATGTTCTGGGCGATGACTGGCAGCCCGGCGTTGAGGAATTCCATGAACTTGAGGGGAAGCGAATCCCAATAGCGGTTGTATGCCGGATTCATCATGACAACGCCCAGGCGCGTCTTCTGCATGGCTGCCGCCGCCTCGAGATGCGAGACCTGACCGCCGTAGACAACGTGCTTCTCGATCCCGAGTTGCTTGACAGCGCTGAAAAACTGCTCTTCCGTGGCTTGATTGTAAAATTTCCCGAGGAAAAGCACGCGAAGCTCCGGAAAGCGCTCCCGCAGTCCGTTCATTGCTTGCAGAATGACGAGTATTCCCTTCTCGATCAGCATTCCACCCGCGTAAATCAGGTCGTATTCTTTCTCCACCGGCTCTTGTTCAGCCGAATCGATGTGTTTGTTCAGGAAATTGGGGCACAGCGCCATGTGATCCGTGAACTGCTCGAATCTCCTGGCAATCACTTCGTTCACGGCGATGATGCCGTCTACTCTGTGAGCCAAAAAGTTCTCCAGAGCACGGTAGAACCACCGGGCCGGTTTTCTGAGGGGGGCGGGGAAACGCTCGCTGAAGCTCTCGCCGTAAAATTCGTGGCAATCGTAGATGAGAGCCGATTGTCTTGCGCGCCTGACCAATATCGCCGGAAGAATGGTTTGCGGTTCGATGCAGATGATGACATCGGGTTTCATTCGGCAAGCCGTATGATAGAGTTTCAAAAGCGTATCGAATCTTCCCTTGCAAGCGATGTTGACCACTTCGAAATTCGGGATGGGATCCGAGCCGGTGTCGAGTTTGACTTTCACCGGAGTGATCAGCGAGACGTCGTACTTTTTTGCCAGGGATCGCCCCAGTTTATGGTACAGCCGCACGTCGTCGCCGCGGTGGGCGAGCGTCAGCATTACCGCGAGTTTGCGATTACTCTTTTGCTGCGTCATCTTTCTTCCGATCACCCGGGATGTCTTCTTCCTGAGCGAATTTCCTGATCGTCAGGACAGGATCGAGCTTGATGGTGATGGTTGTTCCCGGAGCGACCTTCACGAACCGGATTTTCTTCCCGCTGAGCATGTATTCCGCGCCGTCGATGCTGAGTATTTTCATCTTGCCCAGCAGTTCGACCGTGAAGCGTTCCATGTTGTCCTGCACGTAGATCATGATCTCGTTGGGATTCTCGTAGATTTGAATGCGGTCGCGGCGATTCCACCACTTGGCGATGTCTTGCAGCGGCGCGATGTAGATATCGTTCTGCGTAAGCAGGTCGATGGTGTAGTCGAGGAGCTTGTCGTTGTGCGAAATATCGCAGAAATTGGATATGTTGAAATCGAAAACGATATGACCGTTGACGCCCGAAACCGAATTGATGAGGTTGCGAACGACCATTTGCGATTTATCCAGCGAAAGGGAGCGATGCTTGGAGAGGCGGAGGTGTTCGTCGCAGAAGGCAGGCTGCATTTCCACGAACTGGAAGTGCCTTTTGGCCGCGAGTTTCTTCGCGTACGGGAAGTACGGGTACGCGATGCCGTTCTTGAATCCGTTTCGCTCGTTGTAGGTGACGCTGGAATCGTAAAGCATGTTCATCTTGCTGTGAATCTCGGGCGTTACCTGCGCGTCCCAGCGATATTTATCCTGCCGGATGCCCAGGTCGCGGATATCGAATGTGTTGCGAAGGAAGTCCTTGTGCTCCTTCATCCGCTCGCTCTTGTAATGATCGAATGAGCCCAGGAGGCCTATGTCGTGCCCCTTCTCCAGGTTCGCTTTCACGATCTCCTGTAAGTCCTCATCGTCGTCGAGGGAGTAATCGGCTCCTATTTTGCCGGTTTTTTGGACCGAGAAGAAGTAGGTGCTCTTCAGCGAGTGCTCGTCCAGAATCTCGGTGATGGCGTCGAAGTTCCAGTATTGCTCGATGTTGGTGAAAAGGTAGCGGCATTTGCTGCTAAAGCTTCGTCCCCAGATGTTCCACTTGAGCGTCAGGAAGAGGAGGAAATCCTCGAAGAACGAGGCCACGAAGCGCGAGAACGACCACTTTTGCAGGCGATTGATCGTGAACGTGAGGGACGCGGCCGCCTCCTCGCCCTTGGGCCAGATCGATTTGCGTAGCAGGTATCCTCGATGCCGGTCGATGGCGTGGTGGATCGTGCTGTCGATGAGCCACAAGAACATGTTGATGTAGGGGAAGCTCGAATATGAACCGAAAGGATATGCGTCGTCGCGCACCCTGCCGAACTCGTCCTTTTTCTGGCTGTTTTGCGCCCCAGAGTGGGAAAGGTTGAAGAAGATATTGCCCACTACGTCGAAGAGGAAGCGACTGATGAAGTGCTGCTCGGCGATGTTGAAGTGGATCGGGCTGTTCAGGTTGCCCTGGGCCAGCACCGGAATGGGTTTCTTCTCGAACGCGATTTCTTTCAGCAGGTTGGCGATATTTTCCTGCGTGAGTTTCTCGGGATTGTAGAGGTCGATCTCCACCGGCGAATAGAAAATGATGCGGTCCTCTCCCAGAAGGAGAAGCTCTTCGTCCGTGGGCTGGGTGAGGCTGTAGGCGAAGATGATGTCTTGCTCCCCCGCCTCGCTGCTTTTGCGTATGTACTTGTGATTGTAACCGAGTGTCTTGAAGATGAAATCGAACGTGTAGCGAATTTCTCGCTGGTAGATGTCCAGCTTGTTATCTATGAATATGGAAATCATTGTGTTACTCTCATGTCAAAGCTAAGTTCCGGCTACGAGAAAAGCTTCTTTCTCAGGCCGGTGAGATTTTTCGTGTGGTCCAGCAGCGATTCCAGCAGTGGAGAATCCGTCCACTGAAGCTGATAGTAGGGTGTCAATTCGCCTCCGAAGCCACTCTTGTATTTTGCGATATCCGGGATGTTCGCCCCGCAGAAATCGAAGGACTCGTGCGTCGGGCGGTAATGGCGGATCAAGCTGTCGTTGATCCAGGTGGTGATCCCCTCCCGCAGAAAGTCTCGATTCGTAAATCCCTGCCATGTGTAAACCGTTTTCTTGCCCTCGTAAATTAGCTGCGTGGAAACATCCCTGCCGTTGCACCGGACGGTGAATTGCCTGAGGAAGCCGGTTGCAAAGAGTTTTTCCAGCAGTTCTTGATGTATAACGTCGTTGTAGGGAAATCGCTTCGATTGTTTTTGATACGTTTCCTCTTTCAGCGCGAGGAAAAGCGGGATGTTCTTCTCTTCCACCATCTCGGGATCGAGCTCCCCGGCGCGTTTGATATCCCGGTACTTCAGACGCTGATAACGCACGCCTTCCTTCAATGAGTAGACGTACGTGTAGCGCGGGATTGCGGAAAAACCGCTCCACTGGAAGCCTCGAACGTCGGTGATACCGGTTGGGAGGTTGATCAGTAAGCGCCGGCAGGAATCCTGTAACTTCCCGGAAAACCCTTGCATGATCTCCACGTGGCTCCACTGCTTCGCGTTCGCTGAACCGTCGTCGCTTCCGGGGAAAACGATGGGGATGTAGGGGAGAAGCGGGGGTGTGATCGCAACGGGAATATTGGCCTTCTTCTTGAGAAATACCGGCATCCACGCCAGGAAGTTGTCGCCATCGAGCGCTTTCAGGATGCAGAGTTCAGCCTGATTCGCTTCAGCGTACGCTTGCAATACGCTCAGGTCGGAGAATGGATCATTTCCGTTTACAAACTGGTTTTCAGATGAAACGAAAGCGAATTCCACGTTTGGCATCCGCCTTCCAGATTACTGGTCTTCCTGCGCGTACTGGTGCAGTTTGTTCCGCAGGGTACGCGTGGTGATACCCAGGATGGTGGCTGCCTCGGTACGGTTGTTGTTGGTTTTCTCGAGTGTGTTGAAGATCATCATCTTCTCGACTTCAGCCATCGACTTGCCGTCCAGGCCTCCCAGGGGAGATGCGGACACCTTGGCGGCCGGCTTGACGTCCATGAAATGGAACGCCTTCAGGTCGAGGATATCGCCCGGGTTGGTAATGATCGCCCGTTCGATCGCGTTTTGCAGCTCGCGGATGTTTCCGGGCCATTTGTAGGTGACCAGCAGCTCCGTAACTTCGGGCGTTATCACCTTCTTGGCGATGCCGTGCTCGAAACAGAGCTTCTTGGTGAAGTGATCCGCCAGCAGCGGGACGTCCTCGGGACGCTCGCACAGGGGCGGGAGATGGATGGGGACGATATTCAGCCGGAAAAAGAGGTCCTCGCGGAAGTTGCCCTTCTCCACCTCGGCCGAGAGATCGCGGTTCGAGGTCGCGATAACACGCGCGTTGACTTTCACTGGGGTTTCGCTACCGATTCGTGTGAGTTCTTTTTCCTGGATGACGCGGAGCAATTTGGCCTGAAGGTCAAGGTTCATCTCGCTGATTTCGTCCAGCAGGATCGAGCCCTCGTGCGCCATCTCGAATTTACCGCGTGTACGCTTGATAGCGCCGGTAAAGGAGCCTTTCTCGAATCCGAAGAGCTCGCTTTCGATGAGCTGCTCCGGTATGGCTGCGCAGTTGATGCGCACGAAATTCTTGTCTTTGCGGGGACTGAGGTCGTGGATGGCCTGGGCGATGAGCTCCTTACCCGTTCCGCTTTCGCCGGTGATGAGGATGGTGGAGTTCGTCGGAGCGACCATCTTCACCACTTCCATGATGTCCATGATCTTCTTGCTTCTGCCGATGATCTTGGGGTAGGAAATTTTCTGGCGGAGCTGCTGCTTCAGGTCGCGGTTCTCCTCGATCAGCTCGCGCCGCTCGAAGATATGCCTAACGATCATCTCCAGTTCGTCGATGGGAACCGGCTTGGTGATGTACTCGTATGCGCCGTATGCCATTGCCTTGGCTGCGCTCTCGCCTCCCGCGTACGCCGTCAGGAGCACCGTGTCGGTGGTGGGCGAGTGTTCGGACGCGAACTTGATCACGTCGAGGCCGCTTTTCCCCGGCATCTTGAGGTCGGTGAAGATCAGATCGTAGGTTTTCTCGCGAATCCTGGCGATCGCCTCTTCGCCGTTTACGGCGACATCGACCTTGCACTCGGAGAACTCCGGTGTCCCTTCAAAAAAACTCTGGATGAATTCCCGGATGAGGGCTTCATCGTCGACTACTAAAACTCTTTTTCTCATAGCTCGTGGTATGTTTCGTAAAGCGGCAGGCTGATCGTGAACGTGGTTCCTTTGTGCAGTTCGGAGGTCACGTTGATATCACCCTTGTGCAGGTTAATGATCTTGCGTGTGATGGCGAGCCCGAGGCCGTTGCCATCGTCTTTGGTCGTGAAGAACGGATTGAACAGTTTCGGGAGCATTTCTTCGGGGATTCCCACCCCGTCGTCGATGATATCGATTTCTAGATAGCTGAACATGCGGAGCAGCTCATCCTTCTCGTCTTCATCGAGGATTTCGCTCAGGCTCTCGGGGACATTCTGCCGAATTCTCACCTCGATGGTTCCGGTGTCCTCGATTGCGTCGTAAGCGTTCTTCAACAAATTAATAACAATCTGTTGGAACAATTGGCTGTCAAGATATACCTGAATTTCCTTTTCGGGAAACTGCTTTTTCAGCTCCACGTCCTTGTCCATGTTGCCCAGGCTGATCTGAAAAAAGTCGATGATCTCCTGCAACGTGTCTTGCAGGCAAACCTTTACCGGATTGAGCTTTTGCGGTCTGGTGAACGAAAGAAGATCCGAGACGATCACGTTGAGCCTGGAGACGCCTTCGACAATCGGCTTGATCAGCTTACGGTTGGGATCGTCCTTGGCCAGCTTGCGGTCGAGCAGACCGGCGAATCCTCCGATTCCTCCCAGCGGATTGCGGATTTCGTGCGCGACGTTCGCCGCCATTTCTCCAAGCGCTGCCAGCGTCTCGACCTGCGTTACGCGACGCTGGAGGTTGCGGATTTCCGAGATGTCGTTGAACGTTTCCACCACGCCGATGATCTCGTCCTTCATGTTCTTGACCAGCGTCGAGCTGAACTCGACGTCGATAGGCTTTTTGTCCTTGGAGCGCATGATCTTGCGTCGGTGGAAAGATTCTTTGCCTGTCGCGAGCGTGTAGAGTGGGGATTTGTTTCTGACCTGCGCGTTTCCGAAGAGCTTCAGGTAATTCTTCCCGAGAACCTCTTCCTTGTCGTACCTGGTGATTTCTTCCGCGGCCTTGTTGAAAACAATGATTTCGCCGGTTGTATTGATCACCACGACGCCTGTGTAGATGTGTTCGAGGATTCCGTTGAGCAGGTTCTTGATGTTGTCGCCTTCCTGTATCTGGGCTTCGAGCTCGGCGTTCTTCTTTTCGACGATCTGATTCAGGAAGTCGATCTTGTTCTGGAGTCCCTGGTAGGTTTCCTGGAAACGTTCGATAATAATATTGAAATCCCGGAAAGCGCTGGTGAGGTCCTGGATTTCTTCCTGGGAGTGCTTTCTGGGATTTCTGCTATTTGAATCAGGCATATTGGTCTTTCAGGATTTCATCCTTCTTCTTATCGTACTCCTCACGTGAGATGATATGGTCTGCGAGCATCTGTTTGAGACGTTGCAATTGGTTCTCCACGTTTTCCTTTTTTGCGGAACTGGTTTGATTGCGATACTTCTGCGAGGCTGCCGCAGGGGAATCGGAAATCATTTGTTCACGCACTCTGGGAGCGGTCGCAGATAAATCCTCCGAAGGCTTCTTCAACGGGCTTTCCTGGGTATCGGTCTCGCCGTCCTGAACTTGGGCGCCGAGTTGGTCTTCAAGCTCTTTGATGCGCTGCTTGAGCTTAAGGTTTTCGTATTCCGTATCCAGCGATGTCAGGTTCTTCGCGATAATGCGGTTCAGCTCGTCCAGGCGGAACGGCTTCACGATGTATTCGGTCGCGCCGAGCTTGATAGCGGAGATCGCCGTGTTCAAGCTGGGATAGCCGGTCATGATTACGACAATGATCTGCGGATTCATTTCCTTGAGCTTGGCCGTGACATCCAGGCCGCTCATGCCAGGCATTTTAATATCGACAAGTGCGAGATGAATGTGCTCGTTTTGGGCAATTTCCAATGCTTTTTCGCCGTTGGATGCCATCAGGACGTCATATCCCTGACGGGTCAGGTAATCGAACAATACATCTCGTAACAGGAGCTCATCATCAACTACAAGGAGTTTGGCGTTCATTCATAATCCAGTGCAATATGTATTTTTTCCCCACAGGCACAGGTGATTTCAAGAGATGTAATAATTCCTCGTTCGTCTTTTATTACATTGAGTTTTGGGGTGGACTTTTTATCTTGATCTTCGGAGGATTGAATCTTGCGGTTTTCTTTCGCGATCGACGCGTTTTTGATAATATTATGAGCACTGCCGGTCATGGCCGGAGTGGCAGGGGTTTTTTCATCTCCCATGATGTTGTAGTTCTTGATAACTTTCTTACTGGGCATCTTACGGTCATTTTACAGCGTCTTAAAGATTTTCAGGATCGATTGTCTCAGAGAGTTTAGAGAGAATGGTTTCAAGAGATATCCATCGGCTTTGGTCGTGAGGCTTTCTTCCTGAGCCTTGGATGGCTGATACCCCGTCATGAGGATCACAGGCATCTCTGGCATGTAGGTCTTGATCGCCTTGAGAAGCTTGAGGCCGTTCATTTTCGGCATGCGGATATCCGTGATGATCAAATCGAATTTATGCTTACTGCATGCGACAATCGCTTCTTCACCGTTGGACACTTCTACAACGTTGTAACCCAACGTTTGAAGAAATTCTGAAATGATTTCCCTGATGTTTTCTTCATCATCGACAACAAGTATAGATTTACTCATTTTCAATCCTCTATAATTTTTCCAATCCTACTTTGAAAACGACATAAAAAATCTGTCAACCTTTTATTAGTCCAGACAAGTGACAACGAAACAATTATCCGAATAACTTGTCAATTTCTTCTTGGCTCGTTTCTTCCCTTTTTTCTTCGCCGTTTTTCTCTTTCTTGTTAGCGTTTTCTTCCGGTTTTTTCTCTTCGTCCGAGTCGGCGGTGTTTGAAAAAAGTTTATCTATGTCATCCTGGGAGCTTTGATCGTTCGCTGGCTGAGAGCCGAACAATGCGTCGATATCATCGCTGGAGAAAGCATCAGCCGGGGCTTCCGAGCCGCTTGCCTGATAATGTACGTCGCCGTTGGCATTCTGGGCCGCTTCCTCAGGGATATCGATGTTCTCGTCGCGAGATTCGAAGAGATTGTCGATGGCCGATTGGATGGTTGCCTTGTCTTTGTACGTCGCATCCATGTTGAAGGCTTTTTTGTCGACCGCCTCGGTCATGTCTTCGGACATATCGAAGTTCGCATCGAAGCGTTTCAGCATCTCCGAGACGTACAGAAGCGTCTTTTCGGTGTCGGACAGCAACGAATAGGCTCCCGCTATCTGTTGCGCGGTGATATCCTGGAATTGCAGGTAATCCATGATCGTGAAGGCGGACTCCTGGTTCTGGTAAATCTTCTGTCTCAGCTCATCGAAGAGGTCCGCTGATTTCTCCGCGGTGCAGTTGTCTTCCTGGATCGAATCGAGGATCTCGATAATCGACATCTGGTCTTCGTCGAGTTTCTCCGCGACATCGAGAATCTTGTTGGTGGCTTCCTCCGTCGTGGAAGTTACCTTCTGGAGCTGCATACCGGTTTTCTTGATCAGGCCGTCAACGCTCTTCTTGAGTTCGGAGCGGCTGGTGTGGATCGACTTGATCACCAGTTGGATGAGGTCGTAGCTATGGTTGATGGAATGAAGCAGGCGCTGCATTTTGGAGTCCATGCTCGCCATTTTTTCTTTTATGTGTTCCGCTGGCTGGTTAGCTGCCTGGCAGTCCAGAAGAGGGCTCAAATCAGCCGTAAGTTCTCTCAGCATATTCGTGAGGTTTTCGATAACGGGCACAATTCCCGTATTACGGATGTCGTCGTTACTCATTCTTTGCTCCCGTTATTTATTGAGAATTGCGTCGATCTTACTTTTCATCGTCTCGGGTGTGAAAGGCTTGACGATGTAATTATTTACTCCAGCTTTCATCGCTTCGATAATATCATCTTTAACGCTTCGGGTGGTTACCATGAGGATCGGCAGTTTCGCGAACTCCTGGCTGCTTCGGATTGTCTGCACGAACTGGAGGCCGTCCATCACGGGCATATTCCAGTCCGTAACGATGAAATTGATTCCCGGAATGCTGCGAAGCTTATCCATGCCGGACGATCCGTTGTCCGCTTCTTCGATGTCGCGATAACCCAAGCGTTTGAGCGTGTTGTTAACGATTCTTCTCATTGTAGGTGAGTCATCTACAATCAAAAATTTCAGATTGGACATAAATCCTCCATCTTAAATGATAGTGTCCTTGCTAAAGGAGCGCTTGCACGTATGCATTGATGGCATCCGCTTCTTCAGCCAGGCTCATGATGTATTCCTGACGATCGAATCCTTCATTGACGCTACCGGCCTCTTCTATCAGCTTCCAGCCTCTGAAATTCATGATCGAATCCAGATCGGCCATCGGGTCGTTCCCAAACTGGTGGAAATTCGCCGTAAGATTAGCCAGCGCAACGACTGTACAGAGCAATTCGTTATCTTCGCTCAGATGAGCGTAGTGGTGATAGCGGATCGTGTGGATCAGATGCGGCGGGAGTTTCCACTTCTCGGCAAGCCATGCGCCGATATCCATGTGAGCCAGCCCCAACACCTTTTCTTCCGCTTCGTAATTGGGAATATTGTTTTCCTGGATCGCTTTTTCGATGTCCGGGATGAATTCGCCGAAATACTGAGCGATGATGATTTTCCCGATATCGTGGATCAACCCGGCAGTAAAATCCTCCCCATGGCTTTTCAGGCGGAAATCCTTCGCGAGTTTCTTCGCAAAGTGGGCCGTAGCCATGGAGTGTATCCAGAAGGTTTTGGAATCGAATGCGTATTCATCCTGCTCGCCCGAAAAAGTACGGAAAAGGGAAATGCTGAGCAGGACGTTCTTGATCTCGTTGATGCCAAGAATGACCAGTGCAAGCTTGATGGTATCGATGCGATTGCGCATTCCGTAGTAAGGCGAATTGGCGATCTTGAGGATGCGGCTCGTAAGCGCCGGGTCCACAACGATTATTTTCGAGACTTCACCCATCGAAACGTTACTCGAATCGAGCATATTCAGTAGCCTTGAAGCAATTACGGGTAATGTTGGAAGTGATTGAATCTTCTCAAGCTCTTCTTTTATCCATTCAATATCGCCAGCCATAAAATTATGCTTTCCTTTCGCGTTATATCAATGATGAATTAGCCATTTGATCACAATGAAAACATATTTAACAAGGGCGGTTTTGTCAAAAGAATTTTCGCAAACATCGCATACCTCATTGTTACCTGACGTTTTTCGCGCATCTGAAACCGATGATCGAGCTTCTCGAATGGGGATTTCCGACGCTCCGCGCGTACACGCTGAGGCTGTTCTCACCAAACGCCCAGCAGCTTCCCCTGATAACCTTGCGGTTTCCGTAGCTCGCGCCGGTCGGATTGCTGCGTACGCTGTACGAGTAGTAGTTGCGGTCGTACCAATCTTCGCACCATTCGAACACGTTTCCGCCCAGATCGTAGATGCCCATGGAGTCCGGCTCGAACGATCCGACAGGGGAGAGCTTTTCCCATCGGTCGTCACCGTTTTGGCCCTGGATGTTAGCATACTTGTGCACGTCGTCTGCGTCCAGCTCGGGATTGAACGGCCCATCGGGATTTGTCGCTCTGGCGACATACTCCCATTCCGCTTCGGTCGGCAGGCGTTTTCCGGCCCATTTCGCGTAGGAATTCGCGTCGTGCCACGTAACGTTTATCATCGGGTCGTACTCGGAAACCCACTCCGGCAGCTCCGGCATCGTGTAGCCTGTCACCTCGCAAAACGTCCGGAATTGTTTGACCATCACTTCGTATTTATCCAGATAAAACGAGTCGATTTCTACATTGTGCCGCGGTTGCTCGTCTCGCTTCGCATCTTCATCGTCCGATCCCATCGTGAAGCTTCCTCCTGGAATCAAGACCATTGCCGCCGGGATGCCCGTTTCGTTTTCGGGATCCGGTTCGAGTTTGATGAGGATATCGTCCATTTCTCCCAACCGGAAGCGCAGCTTCTTCTTGATGGGATAATATCCGGTTTTCTTTAGTTCAAAGCGATAGCGCCCCGGCTTGGTTCGATTGATGCGAATGGGCGATATTCCCTCGAACTGCCCGTCGACGTATACCTCCACACCGGTCGGCTCGGTGTTCAGGTAGATAACGCCGATCTCCGGCTGGAGGGTAACCTGAAGGTTGAATTGCTCGCCTTCGCGAATCTCGATCTGCTTGCGAAGAGGGTAGAAACCCTTGCGCTCCAGCCTGATGAAGTGAATGCCCGGGTCGATCTGAACCCGGTAAGGATGCTCCGAGGACAGGTGTGACAGCTCCTTCGTGTCGAGAAACAATCTCGTCTCGGCAGGCTTCACTCTCACTTGAAGGACGGTTTCTTCCGTAAAGGATTTCGGTTCTGACTCAATCGAATCCTCCACATCGACTCGAGTGGGAATCTTCTCTTGAGGAACGGGCACGATTTCGTCCCCGACAGCCAGGTTCTCTCCGCTGAGGAGCTTTGCTCGGGCAAGTTCCTCCGAGATCACCTCTCGAACGATGATCTCGCCGATTCGCTTCCTATCGAACCCGATGATGCGGTACGCTGTCGGGTCGTATATTCGTTCGCCTTTACGATAGACCTGGAATGTCATGTTCTCGGAGATGTTATTTCGAATCCCGAGGTCGATAAAGATATCCTCGCCTTCCATCCGGACAATCTGTCCGGTCAGTTGAAACTTCGAGGCGATGTTGCCGATCGCCTTGTCGATGCCCTGCTTGATGGAATGGATGTCCACGCTGGAGATGATCGATTCCGGATACAGGGTTTCACCGGTGAAGACGTCTGTCAGGCTCAGGTAGATCAATATCTGCGCTTCCTGCCTGTGGATGGATGAAAAGAGGATGTACTCCGCGTCCAGAAGTTGTCCCAGCCGATAGATGTTCGATTGCTCGGTGAAATCCTCCATCGAGAGCTTCTGCTCTTCCATGATCGCCTGCAGGTTTCTTCGCTCAACGGTTCGGAACTTACCGGTCTCGGCCAACGCACGATGGATTTCGTTCTGGACGATCGCCGCGACCTGTATCGAACCGGGTTGGTGATCGGGTTCAAAAATAACAATATTGGGCATATTGGCCGCCCACATAGAGCACGCCAGCAAAATCAGAGAGATGAAGAAACCCCTTATTATCATAAAAAAATCTCCGAAAACCCTTGACACAAAATATGCCGGATTAATCTTGCCTCTTGTCGCGTACATCCTTAGCTCAGTTGGTAGAGCAGCTGACTCTTAATCAGCGGGTCCGGGGTTCGAGTCCCCGAGGATGTACCATTTTTTTTATACAAGAAATAATAACCGAATCAACGGATGCGCCGAGTCCAAACCTTTGTCAATTGAATATTGCTTCAAGCTTACATCGAGAGAATTGCGCTGTCACCAAGAATAATGGAATCGAGGATCGTCATGGCATTGTCGAAAGAGAACACAGAAGCGATGTTGCAAGATTTTTTCTCACAACTCGATGATTGCAAACACAAGCCGGAATTGAGGCTCATCGGGACAGCCGCCGCCCAGATACAAGACGTGCCGATCATCCCCGCAGATATTGACCTGCTCGCCAGAACACGCGAAGATGTAGACTTCGTGTGCGATCAGTTCCGGGAGAACCTGGAGCCGGGGTGTCCGCAGTTCATCCAGGGGTCGATGCAGTACTACGCCGCCTTCACCTATCAAGGCGAAAAGTTGGAGGTCAGTACCGTCGAGGCCGAGTCGGAAAGCGATACATTGGAGACATACGGTTCTGGTCCGTGGAGGCATTACAGCATGATTCGGATCGGTTCTGTCGGTATACCGGTCGTCGCTCTCGAGTTGCGTTTGGTGTCCGAGATCATTCGCCGACGAGAAGACAGGATTGATATCCTTGTCAACCATCTGCGTGAGAACGGCTTTGACAGGGATTTGCTTGAAAGAGCGCTTTCTACGCAGGGGGATAGTTACGAGAGGCTTGACAAAAGGATTCTCGAGGAAGTCAAGCAATCCCTGGGCATTTGATCCATTGCAGTCGCCGCCGATATCAAACACCGGCAGAGCCGTTGGTTGAAGACGATTTCATATTGTCCAGGACAACCATGCGGGTGCCGTCTGTGTAATCCTCGAATCGTATCGCATCCGCTTCGTGGAACTTGTCTAATATCTTCTGGATGCGTTCGAGTGATTCGCTGATCCTGTTGAGCCTCTTGATCTGGTCTGGGGCGAGAGAATCGACATCGATCTTCATCATGAAGAGTTCGAGGTTTCCCTTCAGGATCATGAGAGGCTGGTTGATCTCGTGGCTTGCGGTAACGGCCATGGCGAGGGCGGATGTCTTGCGTTCGAGGTCGGCTTTTTCTCGCTCGGCCTTGACGCGCTGAACAAACTCTTTTTGCAGGTTCTTGTTCGTCTGAGTGAGCTTTTCAGTTCGCCGAACCGCTTCGTTACGGTATGAGATAAAGGTTCTCTGCACTCTTCTCGATATCAGGAACGAAAGCAGGATGCCGATGGACGCGTATCCGAGCAATATGACGATGAGCTTGATATAATCTCTTCTCATGAGCGAGTAAATGGTCTTGGCATCATAAAGTAACTGTGAGTCTTCGTCTTCCTCGAACAAGACTTCCTGGATGCCCTTTTTTTCGTTCGCAAGTGTCTGATACATATCGCTGATGTTGATACTGTTGGAAACAATCCATCTTCGGTCGGGAAGAATCTTGAAGTATGTCAGTACCTCGGATGGGGATTTTTCCGTTTCGTCTGCAATTACATACCGGATGTACGCCTCGCCATTGATGTTTACTTCCTTGAGCATCTCACCGTAATACGGGTAGCCCTGATCGTCGATTTCTTTTGTCGAAACATAGCTTCCATTGAGATGAGGATTCTGGGGGGCCATTACGATACGGGCAAATTTATCGCCCCCCGCGTTGTCGAGTAATTCATAGATTCTGATGGATTCCGCAAACCTTGAAGACTGCCCGAAGCTTTCCAGGTATTGCCTCGTCCCGAGATGCAAATCTTCCAATACCGTTCCTCTGGTCACACCGTAAACAATCACCCAGTCAAGCCCGTCAAGTTTCGCAATGCTTGCCACCGCAGGTGAAATCTTCATGTCGTCCAAAACGGAGCCCGGAGAAGGAAATCGGTGGAAAGAAAATGTCTTGTCGGAGACCTCATCGATGAGCGCATCGATGCTCAGCAGCGCTTTCATCTTATCGGGCAAGGTCTCTTTTGTGTAATTTTGATCACGGTAAAAAATCAGCTCGGAATCCTTTCTTACAATGCAGAAGAACCTGGCAGTTGGCCGCTGAAATCCCAAATGCTCGAGAACATGCGCTTCAAGATTGTCGGTTATGTTTTGATCCTTGTGCGTATTATACAGGTAATCCAAAATGTACAATTGAGCTTTCAGGGTATTATCGAGTTCGATCTCCATCAGTCGATCGATCTGTATCCTGATTTGCTGGATGCGATTGATCTCGCGGATAACATTTGTCTTGAGCTTCAATCTTTGATCTTTGATCATATCGCGCTCCATATCTCGCGACATGCTGTCAAAGCGTTTCTCGATGGTGATCTTCTGGTATTGAACGTTTTGCTCGAAATAATCGTTTTGTTCCTTGAAAATGCGATTTAGGTTTCGGTAAAGGATAATACCGATCCCTACTGATAACAGGAGAATAATTATCAGCGAGCTGATAAAATGTATCTGATATACATTCATGAATTTCTGTAGTTTCTTCATCTCGATAATGCTCGTGGCTTCCTGCCTGCTTTTTTCCTTTACATCCTAATAATAATATGCTCAATGAACGCCAAATGTCGAAGGAAAAACGTAAAACATCTGTAAGATATTCATTTGCAGACATATAAAAAATAAAAGAGCTGGCGGTGATTTCCGCTTTCCGGGGATAATAAAATGCAGGAATTCCAACAGATAAAAAGGCCTAATCAATTGAGCCTCAGAACGATGCTGGTTCTGGTTATGCTGATCTCTTCGCTTGCTATCGCATCACAATCCATTACGATTCAGGCGGCAGCAATCGCTTTTACCTGTCTGATTCTGATAGTAAAAAATCGAAGTAGGCAATCGATTGTCAGGATCCTGCATCGAATCAAACGGATATTCCGGGTGATCGTAGCGATCTTCATAGCGCAAGTGCTGTTACGCCGGGGAGGTGAGCCGTTGTTTCAATGGCATCTGCTGCTGATAACCGAAACGGGGCTCACCTATGCGGCGGTAACTTCGATGCGACTGTTTCTGATCGTTCTCGTTGCGGGTTTGCTGTTCGATTATCCGTTCACGGATTATCTCAGGGCCTTCCGCGCATGGAAAATCCCGTACGAGATTTCCTTCTTGATCGCCTCCACGATCCATTTCATCCCGATGTTTCGCCGACAGATCACGGTGATAAGGGAAGCGCTACAGGTACGTGGGATCAGGCTGGGCGACATCCCGGTTCTCAAACGAGGAAAGGCGATTTCTTGCCTTGTCGTGCCAATCGTGGCAGGTGTTTTGAACGATGTGAAGTATCGGTCAATATCGCTGGAGATGCGGGGATTTCGCTATCGGAAGATGCGAACGGATTTCATGCTCGAACGCCTGACGATGTGGGACTATCTGGTGCAGGTTGTCGGAATTTTATTATTTTCGTTGGTTTTGCTTTTTTCATTGACTCATTCGATATCATTAATTCAGTGAAGTCAATTGTACGAATCATGCTGGTAAAATTCAAATGCAAAAACTTGGATAGATCGGGGTATTGATGGAGGACCATTCAATCGTTTCATTCTTGACGGCGGCGCGGAAGGATATCCATACGAAGCCGGAGGAAACGCTACAGCTTGTTGAGAAACATCTCAAGGAGATGCCAGCCAATCCCCGATCGAATGCATATCTCGAACTTCAGACTCTCAAGGGCATTGGCAAGCTCAAGCTTAGGCAAATGGCTGAAGGGATGAACATCCTGGAGAAAGTCATGCCGCTTCTCGAGGTTCATCACCTGCTTGATTTGCTCGCTATGAGTCACAATGAAATCGCCAACTCCTACTGGATGAACAACGACATCCGTTCGATGTTGAACCATTGCCTGAAGATCGACGAGATCGTTGCCCGGATGGGAGACGAAAGCTTGAATCCGAGCAGGTACCAGAACATCGGCTTTGCATACATGGAGCTCGGGGATTTAAAAAAAGCGCAAGCTTACTATGAACGGTCGATCGTCCTCAATCGTAAGTTGGGCAACCATGAAGTTTTGATTCAAACATACAATAAAATGGCTACCGGCTTGGTGAAGCAGGAATTATACAAGCGAGCGCTCGAGTATTACATGCTTGCCTGGCGTATGAGCATCGAGTACAAGGTCGAGAAAGTCAAGGGCCGGATCATCCTCAATATCGGCAACTGCTATCGCAATCTTCAGGAATACGACAAGGCTTTCGAGTACTACTCGAAAGGACAGGACGAGCTCGAGAAACTGGGCGACAAGCAGATGCTCGCGGTGCTGTTCATCAATCTCGGCGTCGTATACCATAAGACGAACGATCTGGCGAACGCCCTGAAATCCTACTTCAAAGCGCTGAAGCTCTACACCGAATTGAACATGTTCTGGCAGCGGGGCACGCTTTACAACAACATCGCCAATATCTATTTCGGCCTGAATCAGGTGAAGAAGGCGATGAAGTATTACATGAAGGCTCTCGAATCGATACACAAAGAGGAAAATCCTCAATTGTACGCCTTGTTGAACATCAATATTGGCTCGTGCGAGCGCATTAGCGGTAACTACTCGACCGCGGAAGAGTATATCAAGCGCGGGATCGACATCCTCAAGGAACACAACCTGAAAACGCACCTCGGAGAGGCCTACCGGAATCTCTCCTACAATTCTGCCGAAAGGGGCGATTTCGAGGACGCTTACGGCTATCTGCTGGAGTGCGTTCGGTATTACGAAAGGGTGTATGACTTCACCTCCCATGAAGATATCTCGAACATCAAGAAGCGTTACGACATTCTGAATACCCAGTACGAGAATCTACAAGAGCGGTGCGAGCTTCTCAACGCCGATCTTCAGCAGCAGGTGGGGCATCAGTTGATTGGCAAGAGCCAGCAGATACGAGACGTGCACGACATGGCGATGAGGGCGGCGATGCATCCGGACGTCAACGTGATCATCTACGGGGAGAGCGGTGTTGGCAAGGAGATTATCTCGCGGATTATCCATCACGCGAGCGTTCGCAAGGATGCCTATTTCTGCGCGATCAACAGCAGCGCGATCAGCGAAAACCTTTTTGAAAGCGAGTTTTTTGGGCATGTGAAAGGTGCCTTCACGAGCGCCGACTGCGACAAGCGTGGATTTATTCAGCAAGCGAACAGGGGTACGCTGTTTCTGGATGAAATCACCGAAATGCCTCTCGATTTCCAGGCCAAACTCCTGCGCGCCATCGAAGAGAAGAAGATTATCCGTGTCGGGGACAGCACGCCCATCGATGTCGATTTCCGTGTGATCGCCTCCACCAACAGGGACATCCATCAAGTCGTGGAGGACGATCAATTCAGGTATGACCTGCTCCACCGGCTCAATACCATCGAAATCTATATCCCACCATTGCGGGAGCGGCCCGAGGATATCATCGTTCTCATGTGGCATTACATTGATCTGATCGGAAAGAAGCTGAACCGAGAACCCTCCAACATAACGGAGGGATTCATCGAGAAATTCCGTTCTTACAGTTTCCCGGGCAACGTGAGGGAACTGCGAAACCTGATCGAACGTGCGATTATTCTCGCCGACGATCGGATATTGAATGAATCGATTGCCCGTAAGATCCTCCCCGTCAAAGAGGTGAAAAACAATCTCGCATCGATCGAGGTGCGTCAAAACCTCAATCTGGATGAGAACGAGCGGGAACTGGTGAAAACCGCTCTCGATCGGTCGAAATGGAATCAGAAAAAAGCGGCAGAGCTGCTTGGTATCTCGCAGAATGCCATCTTTCGCAAAATGAAAAAGTACGATTTGAAGTAGCCCCCCCTGGCCCAACCATCACGTTTCCGCCATTTTCATCGTCACGGTATCGTGATTCGTCACGTTTTCGTGATCTCCGTTTCTCCTCGGTATGGACGGTCTAAACTCCTGTATCTAAACACTTTGCACTCATTAATCCCCTCGTGATCCTGAATGGCATGGCTTATGCAATATAGAAGAGTGGAGGTTCTGGAAATGGTAGAAAATATTATCGATATTGGACTCATCCAAATCACTCAGTCCCGCTCGGACATGAACAAAGGTTCGATAGGCTTCACGGTAACGACGGATGAATCCAGAATCAAGAATATCATCTACTATTACGATCATGCGACCTTCACGAATACGCTCGAAAAGGTGAAACAGCTTCATCGGAAGTATGAGCTAACGATCGTGAAGCCGGAAGCCTCCCCAGAATAAGCCCGGCAACTGCACCACATAAAAAGCACGCCCCTTCAATCCCGAGGGGGCGTGTTCCGCATTTCGGCTTTTGCGAAGCAAAAACGAAATCATCGAACGAAAGCCTTTCGCGAAGCGAAATAGCGAAAGTGGATAGTAAATTTCCTATTGCATTTCGGCTTTTGCGAAGCAAAAACGAAATGGTGCAGAAAGCACGAGGTGCTGGAATAGGTTATTACTCACCAGAGAATCAACAGAGACTTATATGCTCATCGCGAATAACATTTACTATCATCCGGCATGGTTCTGGCGGACGCTTCTCTCCATCAACTTCAGAAGCTCGGGTGTGTTTACAAGGATGTTCAGGACACGCCGCAGCGCAATTGAATCGCCCGAGGGGACGATGAAGCCTTCAACGCGGTCCTGGAGGACATCTCGAACACCCTCGCCTTCGGAGGCGATAACGGGAACGCCTTTTCGCAGCGCTTCCCTGATCACATGGTTGTGATTGCCTGCCCGGGATGGAATGATCATTACCGAGCCGTCATTGAGCCGCTTCCGGTCCACTTCCTCCATCATCTGTACGCGGGGAATTTGCCGTATGATTTCCGAGAATTCAGCTTGATCCCAGGCCGTTTGCTGGTCTCCGTGCAGTGTGAGCGTCCACCCTTCCTGCGGGAGCTCGCGGAATGCTTCGAGCATCACATCCACACCGCTGTCCTTCGAGAAATCTCCAACGTAGGTGAACCGGACGCCCGTGTCGCTTTGGGCATTGGTTTCCCGCTTCGGACTGACAGGCTTGGTTGGCTTAGGTTTCTCAAGGGCCTTCTCCACCAGCGAGAGGGCGGCGGCGACGATTCTTTCGGAAGCCTTGCCGTCGTATTTATTGGCAAAAAGCTGATCTGTATAGTGCTTACGCTTCTGAGATAACTCCTGCGGGTCTTGCAGGGATCGTATGACAGCCATCCGCATCTCGTTGACATCCTTTACACGGATTCCGATATCCCGCCAGCGGAAATCGATGTCGGAGGGATTGTAGTTTTTGTATTGCGCCCAATGCGGGTTGTCGAAGAGGACAACCGGTTTATCCAGCGCGGCAAACTCCATCATGGCGGAAGAGACATCGGAGATCATCACATCCGCCAGGGCCATGCCTGCTATCAGGTCATCGATGAGGACGACGTCGGTGTTTCGTTCCGCAAGCTGCTGGTACATTATAACATATTCTTTTTTCGCGCTGCCGTGAAGCTTGATGAGGAGCGTGTAATCATCGGATGGCAACACCTGCTGTATGCGAATGCCGACGAATGGTATTGCCGAGAGCTCATCGTTGAAAGTAGGGGCGAAGAGGATGTATTTACGATGCGGCGATACGCCAAGTGAGTTCGCTGCCGAGTCGCGGGAAATCTCACCGCCGAAAAGGGGATCCAGTTTCGCCATGCCGGTCACTTCGACGCGAGTTTGCAATACGCCCCGGAGGTTCGCTCTGTGAATGCTTCCCGGAACGCAAACCAGCGCCGCTGCGTCGTCACGACGAACGATGGGTGTGTTGGTATAATACTGGCCTTTGGAGAGAACGCCGTGTCCAATGTGGACGAGCTTTCCGCAGTTCTTCACCCAGGGATAGGCGGAATCGGCGATGAACGTGATGTCCGGCTTGAATTCCTGTGGCGTGCGTGTGATCGTAACTTCCGGTAACTCGAGCGATTGAATCTGTGCGACAGTAAAGCCCGCACGAATCTGGGGAGCTGAGGGCAAAAACGAGAAGCCGACCTCCCAATGCGGCGCAGTTTTAATAAACTGCCGGTAGAGCTGCATGAGAATCGGGACATGCACATTCTTGAAGAAATAGAACATAGCGCGAGGTTTCTTCTTTGCATAGACGTCTGAATAGAATTCGGCATCCTCGCCGAGTCTCCGGACAGGCTGGATGTTCGCAGCGAAGCGGTCCACACAGGATGGATCCGAAAGTACCTTCTTCATCGCTTGCAAAATTGATTCAACCGATTCCGATTGCACCAGATAGCCGTTCTCGTTGTCTATGACAACCTCGGGAATTCCGCCTACCGAAGTGGCGATAACGGGCGTCCTTCGCAGGAATGCCTCCTGGACGACCAGTGGATAGTTTTCCATCAAAGACGGAACCACCGCCATGTCGAACGTGCGCATGATGGCGTCGAGCTGTTCGGGCTCGTAACGTCCGTGGAAGCGTATGCGGCGATCTCGTGAAGCTTGCTGTTGCAATGCCTGTGCATGGATGTCCTCGATGGGGCCATACAGGTCCAGGCGTGCGTTCTCATGCGGGAGCTGCATGAATGCTTCGATCATGAAGTTGACGCCTTTGCGTGGGATCATCTGGCCTGTGTAGCCGAAATGGAAGAGTCCGTCGCCCGGTCTTCTCGTCTGGACTTCGCCATACTCGAAGCCCAGGGGCGCTACTTCGATGCCCTTGAATCCGAACTCCGCGAAGCGCGATGCCAGGTATCGACTGGGGGCGAACATGCGATCGTAAGATGAAAACAGCTTCCGCATCATACCGCGGCGATACTCCTGATACTGCACTGCCTGCTGCTCGATCTCGGGTGAGGTCTCATCCATGTAATCATGAATATAGCATTTCGCGCATTTATCCGCCGAGGTCGGGCCCGAGCACTGGCTTTGATCGGTTCGTATCATGTGCCAATGATCGCAGAGAAGCCAATAATCGTGCAGCGTGGCGTAAAGCGGAAGTCCCATTTCCTTCGCGAGCAGGGCGGGGGCAAGGGTGATCTGCCCGAGGCCGTGAATGTGTACGGCTTGATAGCGATTTTTCTTCAGGAGATTCCTCACCGCCGGAACGGTCTTCTCGTCGAAGACTTTCATCGGTTCCAGAACCGGGGGTTTCCCGAGTTCATACACGCGGAGTCCTTCGAATGAGCTTTCCCGGATCGTGTAGTCGAGATGGGCGGGATTGCGCCAGACGGCATACAGCACATCGACTCGTGCCTTGCCGGTCTGGTTGAGCTTTTTTGCCAGGTTGAGCGCGTATAGCTGCGCTCCGGCCATGCGGTAGGGCGGGAAGTCGTGGCAAATGAACAAGATGCGCGGCGCTTCCTGGGATTTCTGCGGCTCGATGCGAAGCACGAATGGATTTCTGGCCTGCGTTGGTGCGGCTTTCCGCTCGGGAAGCCGGAAATCCTGCCGGATAAACTGCGGATCGATAAAGTTTTTTCGCGCCAGCCGGGGATCGTCTTCGGATACGCCGTTGGCCTGGTAGATATCCGGGTGTAACGCCATGATCTTCAGCTTCAGGCGAGGCCCCTTGTTTTTCGCGGCCATAACGGTGGAATCGCCTTTGCGGCGATAGAAGAACAGGCAGGCATCGAGCTGCTCGCCAAGCCAGCCACGCTTCGTGCCACGGATCCAGAATTCCCAATCGACATAGCCGTCGTTCATGCGCTCGTCCCAACCGCCGAGGTCATCCCACATGATCTTGCGGAAGAGCGTGGTATTCGTTTGCTGGTTGGTGACGGGCAAATTCAGGGATTTGAACTGAGCCTGCGGCCATATCTTGTTGCTGATCCCGAAGAAAAGCGCTTTGGTGCTGACGTAAGCTACGTCAGGCTTGTGGTCGAGGATCGGCACGGTCATTTCGAGGAATTTCGGCGCGAGGAGGTCGTCCGCGTCCAGAGGTAAAATATATTCGCCCCGAGCGTTACCGGCGCCCCAGTTTCGGGGCTGCACGATTCCGTGGCATTCTTGCTTGTGATAACGGATGCGGTATCCTTCGAATTCGCGCAGTAGTTCCCCGGCGACTTCAGCGGTGTTGTCGGTGCTGCCGTCGTTCACGATGATCATCTCCCAATCGGTGTATGTCTGGCAGATTACCGAGTGGACGCATTCCCGGAGGTACTCGCCGTAATTGTGGCACGGGACGATCACCGTGACCTTTGGGGTCGGCGTTGAAGAGGGCGGTTGAACGGTTGCTTTGGCCATGACGGTATTCATGTACCATATAGCGAGCGCTTCCGATTCATCCACGTTTCTCAGATAGTGGTAGACTTCGCGGAGCAGCATGGGATCGTTCCTGCTCTCTCGCATACGCCGCAGAAGCTGGCGTTCCTGTTCTGGCATGGTGGATTCCACAACTGACGTTTCCCCGGAATCGTCTTCGGCTTTCCCGAGGTATTTTTCGATATCGATCAGAATTTTCTGGATGTGTACGTGATTGATTTGACTTAGAAAATGAATACACACCTTGAAGGCTTCATCGACTCTTTTCATTTGTATTAAAATGCCGACATGATTGTAGGCGATGTTTACGCTGAGGGGGAGCATCTCAACCGCTGGAAGGATTGTTGCAAGTGCCTTCTCAAGATTTCCCGCCTTCATGAAAGAATAACTAAGAAAACTGGAGCACTGGTAGTTAAGAGGATTGATTTTCTCATATTGCTCGAAGCCCGAGATCGCTTCTTCATACTTCTCTTCGGAGATAAGTTTGCTTGATCGATCCATAATCTTGTTCATGTTTCTTGCCGTTTCATGAGTAATGACAAGGAAGCTTTTATCTCCTAGATTGAGCCAGTTCTGATACATCTGTAGCAGTGAGGGTCTTTCATTTAAATAGGGTATTGGATTTCGGATGATATCCACTTGCTTGATTGCACGCCTTTGATTTGAGAATACGTAGCAGCCTGGTGCGTGCCGAGTCTGAGATAGATCGGACAGAATGTTTTGCATGCGCAAGTTCAAATCATGAATACCCTGCTCAGCAATATGGTCTGAGAACCCTTTTGCCATATTAAAAATCCCACATGAAAAGGAAATATGATCTTCCTCAATGGGGAATAAGCTGTAGGTTCGCTGATCTTCAGCGGGTTTTTCACCCAAATGAAGAATTTCACCTTCTATGCAAGCAACTTGATATTTCACATAAATCTCTAATTGCTGTTGGATCAGGTTGTCGCTGGGGATGCAGTGGTTCCCGAGGAAAAGGATAACGGGCGATTTCACCATCAGTGAGCCGATGTTCCGTGCGGTGTTCTGATTGGCCCTGCGCGAAAGGTGCACGACGTGGTGGCAGCCGATGTTGGCGAAATTTGCCGGATTCCCGCCGTTGTTGACCACGACGATGCTAAGGTGGCTATCCTGCATGCGGAGCTTCTCGATGTTGGAGATCATGAGTTCGTCGGGTTTTTCCGTGACGAGAACAACGGAGATGGATGTCTCCGCAGGAGGATTGAAGCTCTCCTCGTGCGACCAGTAGAAATCGTAGTAGCCGAACTTGTACTCCCACGTGCGAACCTGCAACAGCCTGTACAGCCTCGGATTTTTCCGTGCGATTGTCGTGACGCCCGTCTCGTGCGTAAAACTCATCTTGAGATAGAGGAGCTCCGTTTTATGGCGCATCTGGTTCCACTGGTTTACCTTCTCCAGGTGATCGGGGTATTTCCGGAAGAGCCTTCTGCGCGACTTCTGCTGCTTGGCCGATTTCTTCTCCAGGTGCTCGGCGTCGTGAACGTAGTCGTGATAAATGACCGGCTCCGGGGAGTACATGTGCTTGCGGAGGTCGGGATCGATCTTCAGAATCTTCAGCGCGAGGTCGAGACCGCCGCCGCCGAACCGGATATCGTCCGACCACCCGTCCGCCTTGAAGAACACCCCGGAAAGATAGGATGTGTTTCCCTCGATATTGGCAAATCGCGGGAACGGCTCGTCGCCCAGATAGTAGTGACGCGGTAATCCGTTGTACGGGTTGTCGGTGCGGGGGAGACACACGCCCCGAAGCGAGACGATGTCGTAACGATTGAAGTGGTCGATGTGCGTTGCTACCAGATTGTCCTCGGGAAGCGCGTCGTCGTCCAGAAACAGGATCACGGGAGCCTTGGCGAATACCGCACCTGCGTTCCGCGCGAGGTAAGCGCCCTTGTTCTCCTTGAGCTTCAGATAAACGTCCGGTATGTCCGCTATAGGTGCGAATTCCTCTTCCGTTCCGCCGTTGTTCACGAAGATCAACTGGTGACCGGGTTGCCGGGAGAGTTTTTCGAGATTGACCAGCACGTCAGGATTGTACTCGAAGGATATGATGACGATGCTGATCTGCGGCGCTTCGCATTCCCGTTGTTTGAACCACTCGAATTCGTTGAGGTAGGTCTCTTCCTTGTATTGCCATCCCTTCTCGCGGATGATCGACTGATAGATTTCCTGATCGATAACGTGTCTGTCTTCGATCGCATTCTTCACATTGCTCCAGGCATGTTCGCTTTTGGGCTCGTATCCGAAAGCCTGCAACAGTTTATCCCAGCTTGCGGGATCGCTTACGATTCCTTCCCAAATCGGGCAGGCTTGATATCTCTTCTCTGATTGTTCGAGCAGCGACTCGGCTTTGGTGTAGAAGTCCGCGACGCTTCCGAAGGCGTGTACTTTGGTGCATTTGCTGAGGATTTCATAGGCTGGATGCTGCTGTGGGATCATCACTTCCAGGCCGTTCCGCATTGCGATGGTAAAAGGTTCCAGTTCCTTTCCGAAAATGGCGGTTACCCGCGCGTCCGCCAAATGCTCCTGCCAGAGCGAGTTGGAGTAATCGCCGAAAAGGAAGGCGGATATCCCTACCGGTAGCAGGTTTTGATCACGCACGTCCAAGTAAAACGCATGGGAGTGTTCGCCGCGCCAGGTGATCGATGCTCGCGAGAATTTTTTCAGGTATTCGATGCGGGAGTCGTCCGCATCCTGGAGTGAGCCGCAGTAGATGAAATCGAAATGAGTCATAGCATCCTCAGGTTATCGGGGTTTTCGCCGTCAATGAATACTCGGAACCACAGAACCGCGTTTATGTACAGCCAGAATTTGCTGATCTTGCTTTTTTCGGAGTCTTTCCACAGGTGATGGGAGGTCTTGTGCCGGATTTCATCGGTGATCGCTTCCGCGTTCCAAAACGGGCTGCCTTTCCAGAGCGGGTGCTCGATGGTGTCGAGGATGAGCGATGCCATCCCGCCGTTGAACCACTCCACCATGGGTGAAGAGAACCCCATCTTGAGTCGTCGCTGCCGGATACGATCGGGGATGATCCCCTCCAGGGCGTCTCGCAGGATGCGCTTGGTGAAGCCCTTGCCGATCTTCGCTTCGGGCGGGAGCGCGTGAATGTAGGTTACGAGCCGCCAATCGAGGTACGGGGTGCGAATCTCCACGCCGTGCGCCATCGCGCTTCGATCGAAGTTGCGGAGAAGCGTCGGCAGAGCCTGGTGAAAATCGTCGTAGAGCTTCCGGTTGAGCGTCTTCCAGGTTTCATCGAAATACCAGATGTAGCCGCCCAGCATTTCATCCGCGCCGTGGCCGTCCAGCGTAACGACCGTGCCGTCGTTGCGAAGCTCGCGGTACGTAGCCCAGATGGGGACCATGTTGCCCTGATAGATGCTTTCATGCGCCCAGATGACATCCACGGTATTGCGTACCGCTTTCTCTCCATCGAAAAGCCAGTAGTAAGGCTTTGCGCCGGTGAGTTGGATCACCTCTTCCGCGTATTCTCGTTCGTCGATCGCGCTTCCCGGGAAGGTTGCCACGAAGGCTTTCTGCCACTCGGACGGGCTGCGTTCGAGCCCCTTGTTCTGCCGATGCAGCAGCGCTAAAGCACCGACGACACCGCTGGAATCGATTCCGCCGCTGAGGCAGCTCCCGATGGAGACGTCGCTGCGCATGCGCAACCGAACCGAATCGAGGAACAGCTCGCGCAGTTTTTCTACCTGCTCGGGATAGTCCTCCGGAACCTCCGGGTAGTGATCGCTGGTTTCCCACCAGCGTTCGACTTGCGGTTCTTTGTGAGGTTTTATCGTCATGCAGCAGCCGGGTTGAAGCTTGAAAACATCCTTGAGTGGCGTCTGGTCCGTCTTGCCCTCGGCAGCCTTGGGATCGTCGAGATAGGCTTTGAGCGCCTGGTCGTTCACGCCGGACTGGAAGTCGTTCAGTTGCCGGAACGCCTTCATCTCGGAAGCGAAGGCGAAACGATTGCCGAGCGGTGTGTAGTAAAGCGGTTTGATCCCGAAGCGGTCGCGAGCCAGGAACAGCGTCTTCTCCTGCGTATCCCAGATGGCGAAAGCCCACATCCCGTTGAAGCGGAGGAGGCACTCTTTTCCCCATTCGGCATACGCAGCGGCAATAACTTCTGTATCGGTTTCGGAGCGAAAACGGTGGCCCATTTCTTCCAGCTCGCGGCGGAGTTCGATGAAATTGTAGATTTCGCCATTGTAAGTGATCCACCAGCGATTGTTATCCCCATACGGCATGGGGCATTTCCCTGTATCCGTGAGGTCCAGGATGGCTAAACGCCTGTGCCCGAGTCCGATCCCTTCGCCTGTCCATGTACCGCGGCCATCCGGCCCGCGGTGGGCGAGCGAATCGGTAAAACGGTCCAGTTCGCCTTGATCCGGCTGTTTCTTATGATCCAGTATTCCTACGATTCCACACATCGAACATCCTCAATTTTAACGTCCCTGTCGATTGAGCTCCGGGAATTTTTTTCCGCAAAGACAGATTTCCATCCGTACCATGTGCAAACGGGGTGCCAAAGGTAGCGATCGCAAATGGAAGAAATTCTCTGGCAAGAGAAAAAAATTGACAATACTTTAATATAACGTTATGCATTGATTTATATCTGACGATTCGTGTATGAGGTGTTTTTTAATTTCAGGAGGGAGTATGAAAAAGGGTATCTTCACATGGGTTATCGTTCTGTCGCTGTCGTTCGCGTTTGCGGATGGCGTGCAGCCTTCGGGTACCGGCACGGAGGCGGATCCGTATCAAATCGCAACACTGGACAACCTTCTTTGGCTATCCACAACCCCGGACGTCTGGGGCGACAGCCTATTTTTCCTCCAAACCACCGACATCGACGCGGCTGAAACGGAGAGCTGGAACGACGGCGCCGGACTCTCCCCGATTGGATCGTTTGATTATAATGAAGAACGCCCTTTTATAGGGCATTATGATGGAAATGGGCACAAGATAACCAACCTGTACATCGACAATCCGGGGTACGATTATCAGGGTCTCTTCGGATACGCCTATTGGACTGAAATGTGCGAACTGCATTTAGAGGATGTGTATGTTAGTGGTTACAGAAATGTCGGAGGGATATTCGGTTGTGCTGTTGGCTCTGATATCACGAACTGTTCTGTCGCCGGTGCGATTGAAGGATACAGTTCGGTAGGGGGTATCTGCGGCTCATTCGTAAGTGGAATACTCAGGGCAAGTTATACCAGCGGAATTGTCACTGCGACCAATTGCATCGGTGGGATTTCAGGAGAGTCCGATTGTGCCGGGATCGAGGGTTGCTATTCGACCATGCGTATGTTGGACCAGGGCATTTATCGTGGGGGTATTGCTGGATTTCTTCATCGTGGTAGTATAAGTGATTGTTTCTTCGCGGGGGAGCTGGATGGAGATAGCCCGGGGGGAATTGTTGGAAAGAATGATTATGGTCGTATCGATGATTGCTATACAATTGGCATGATTCATTCGCCGGCAGGGGCTGCGATTGCTTCATACAACTATGGAGATGATTTGGATGGTAATGCCCACATCAAGAATTGTGTGTGGAATACCGAGACGACCAATGTAAGTGTCGGCCTGGGTGATGGATATGATAATCCCTATATCGTAATCGAAAACGTAATCGGCCTCACCACGGAAGATATGATGCAACAATCGACGTATACCGACCTTGGCTGGGACTTCGTGGGTGAGACGGAAAACGGCGCTGACGACATCTGGGATATGTCTACCGGTTGGAATGGCTGTTACCCCTACATCCATGATATCTGGGTCTATGTGGACAACGACGAAGAGCCGGCAATTGCGCCACCGGCGAAAGCGATGCTCCTCGCTAACTACCCCAACCCGTTCAATCCCACCACAACAATCTCGTACTCGATCCCGAAGGACGACAAGGTCGTTCTGAAGGTGTACAATATAAAGGGTCAGCTCGTGAAGATGTTGGTGAATGACCACCTCGAAGCCGGTACGCATAAAGCTGTCTGGAATGGCGATAATGAGTGCGGTAAAAACGTGTCGTCGGGTATCTATCTGTACCGGCTCGAATCGGGTGGAAAGTCGAAGGCGCAGAAGATGCTGTTACTCAAATAAAATAAACGTGTCATGCTGAGTGTCCCGAATTGTCGGGACGTATCGAAGCATAAGCTACAATCTTCTTCTCTCCACCCTCTCCCGCTTGCGGGAGAGGGTTGGGGGGGAGTTAAGGGAGACCTCATGCGAACTCGAGTAACCTTGCTTCTGTTGTTGTTGACTCCGGTGCTTTTTACGACCACCCTCACCGTTGCCCTCGACGGCAGCCAGGACTACACAAGCGTACAAGCTGCTGTTAATGCCGCAAACAACGGCGATGTGGTTCTTGTGCACCCAGGAACTTACTACGAGAATATCGTCATCGATGACAAGTTCATCACGCTCGCAAGCTTGAACTACACGACTGGCGAGGAGCAATACATACACTCCACTATCCTCGATGGAAACTTCAGTGGCTCCGTTGTTCGTATGGTACTGGAAAGTTCGCCCCAGCCAGCGGATGCAATCATACATGGATTCACCATCATTCATGGTACAGGTTACATAAGAAACTGGTATTGGCCCTCTTATGCTGGAGGAGGAGTCCATATAGCCTGCGGTGACTATAACTATATACACGAAGTCCACATTAACAACTGCCAAATCAAATATAACAGTGCGGAGTTCGGTGCTGGTATCAATTTCATTTACTGGGGCGATCTTTATATGAGTAACGTCAGCATACATGATAATCATGCCAGTAATGGAACCGCTGGAGTCAATCTAATCTATTCTCAGCTATTCACTGACCCAGAACATCCATGCAGTATTTATGATAACGAAGGTGTTTATTGGCACGACATTTCAATCGGCAACGCTCAATACGATTATGAAATCTACGCTGATACGCTAACGACAGAAACCCCCTATCCTGCCTATGCCGGTATCCAGTTTGATGACTATGTTACACCCGAGCCGCAATTGATTCTCCATCACAATCACTGGACATTCGAGGAGACGGATGCCGACCTGTACGTTTCTCCAAACGGTGATGACGGAAACAGCGGATTGAGCCCGGCCGATCCATTGCGTACGATTCGCAGAGCAAGCTACATGATTGCTTCCAATCCAGTATCTCCTCGGAGTATTTATCTCGAACCGGGTGTATATACAGACCTAAATGGAAATCAGGAATACGGTGTTGGTCTAAAATCACACGTGTCTCTCATTGGGGCTGGTTCCGATATGACATTTCTGGAGACGTATAATGCGCAGAAATTATTGTATTGTGGCTATGCCGATAGCATCAGGATTTCGGGCATGACGCTCGCAAATTATTATCCTGTCTATCAGGATGAGATATGGTCTCCTCATACGTTATACTTACTTCATTGCACAGGCGCACTCGTCGAGGACATTCATGTCTCGGGGCTCGAAACAGGCAGACTTCCATCTGTTACGCTGATTGGATCAAATCAGTTAACGTTGCGCAATGCTGTAGTAGAGAACAACGAAGGGTATCTGGATGCAGGGCTTCTTGTGAATGGCCAAGACGTCATAATTGAAGATTGTATTGTTCGAAACAATCACGCCATTGGCGATGAGCCAGAATACAATTCGAACTCAGGCTTCAATATAAACGTCTGCGGTGATTCTCATATTAACGGCTTGGTCGTAGTGAACAACATAAATGACTTTGGGGCAGACTGGCACAGAGTGGGCGTTATCCTAAACGGAAGGGCAGAATCTGGCGCACACCTTGTGGTCTCAAATAGTCTTTTTGCCGATAATGTTTCACCCAATGACCACACTTTCTTCGTCGAGCCAAATTCTGGAAGCATTGCATTCGTGAATTGCACGTTCGCAGGCAATCAATCCGAGTATAGCACTATTCTGGTTCATCGAGTGAGTGATCAGTTTGATGTCGACCCAACACGATTTGTAAACTGTGTGTTTTACGATGAAACTGCGTACGAGTTTGAGAATGACAGCTCTGCGCCATGTGCGATAGAAGTGGGCTACTCTCTTGTGAATAACGGAATTGACGGAATTTATTCCCCGAACAACGAGGTCATCTGGGGTGATGGTAATCTCGATCTCAATCCACTACTGACCAATGCCGAGCAATTTTACTACCCGCAGGAGGACTCCCCGCTCATCAACGCCGGTACGCCCGACACGACCGGACTGGGACTTCCGTCGCTCGACCTCTGCAAACGCGCACGGGTGTGGGACGGCTGTGTCGATATCGGCTGCCACGAATATGGCTCCGTGGGCGTCTCACCAGAGCCGGAACCTGAGGATGTCCCGGCAACAGCACTTGCTCTTGCCAACTACCCGAATCCGTTCAATCCGTGGACACGCATCACATATAGCCTGCCAGAAGCAGCTCACGTGAAACTTAACGTGTACAATATTCGAGGGCAACGCGTAACGATACTGGTGGACGAACACCTCGCTGCCGGCAGGCACACCGCTGTCTGGGATGGCCGCAATGAGCGGATGAAGATCGTGGCGGGTGGGGTGTACTTGCTGCGCCTGCAAGCAGGGGATAGGACTGAGGTGCAGAAGGTGCTGATGGTGAAGTAAATTACTCTTCGACTCCGCTCAGGGTGACACGGCGGATATTCCGAGGTGCGGAAGATTACGTTGCTGAAGTAGCAGCTCGTCTTACAGATGAATCCAGAAGATTAGCCCGACCAAAGCGACAATCGAGGCAACGAACATGTTATACTCGCGGTTGGCGGTCCACAATTTAAGCGACCACTCGGCCTGGATGTCTTCAAACCTCAGTTTCTTCGGGTAAAACGTACCGACCTGATCGGTATACTGATCCCACTCCTCCGCGTGGAGGCTCCTCATGTTGATTTCCTCATTCTTGATTGTCACCGGGTAAATGAATATCGCAACGAACACCAAGGCCAGCCAGTACCAGGGGTCGTTCAGGAAGAACCCGAAGCCGATCGCGACAAGTCCCGAGCCCAGATAGAGTGGATTCCGGCAAAGAGAATACGGCCCAGTGCAGGTAACCTTCTTCCGTTTGTGTAAAACTCCCGCTGCCCAGGAGCGGATAAAATTACCCATGATTATCAAAATCGAACCGATCGAGTAGAATGCAATGGATTGCGTTTGATGGACAAAGCGAGGAATGCCCTGTATTAAAAATTCAATGATGCATGCAAGGGCGATCGCACGCGTGATCCATAATCTGTATTTCGCTATGTAATGAAAAATCTTTTTATCCATGTTCACTCCAGTTCCCAACTATTGGCGCGCCATTTTGCCGATGTCCCAAAAATAAGTAAAACAATTTCTGCATTTATTTGAATAATGAGTTTGATGTTAACTTGTTCGTTTTTCCTCCATTTATAAGAAGTATTCCCCTTTGGCAGAAGTTACTATCGATCTAATCTATGTTGATGCTTCAATCCAATGATTCTTCATATTCAACAACTAACGTTGTTAGGTGATCTCTCAGATCAGCCATCCATTCCGGCTCGTTCTCATATGCTTCTGAAGTGGACCAGAGACAACGAGAGTATCGGATCAAGTTCTCATACCGGTGAAAAAATGATCTTTCGGCAAACAAATCTTCCGGCAAGTTAGTCATTTGCTGGTAACCCGCCAGGAAGTTCTCTCGGGCACTTTGCTTATACAGATCGGAGAGTTCGCTTTCTATGCAGTTTAGGGCAATGATTACATCCATTACATACCAATGATAGATCGAATCGTCGAAATCAATTACCGGAAACATGCCTTGCGATTCTGAAAAGAAAACGTTGTCCAGTTGATAATCATAATGAATCAAACCATAAGTCTCATGGGTTTCCGGAATCCGATTGAGACCCGCACGAATTTGAGCTGCCTCATCGAGTACTTTTTCCGGAGCATGGCATTCTCGCAACACTGATTCTACACTGGCTAATTGCTGCTTCCAGCTTGGACGTTTGGGATTGGCCGGATGATAGGATCGACTGAGATTATGCAGTTTGCCCAGAGTTTGCCCATATCCTGTGAACAGTCTATCGGAATACTCGATGTCTTCCATTTTCGTTCCGGCAACACGCTTAAACACAACCGCGATATATCGTCCCCATTCCGTATCGATAACCAGTAATTGATATCCGTTTTTCGCTGGCACCGTATCAGGGACTGGGAATCCATTGCTGCGGAGGTAGGAGAGAAAGTTCAATTCGGCTTGAACATTTTCAGCCTTTTTTTCTTCCACAGGTGCAAACCGCAAGATACAGATTTCTCCAAATCGATTGAACGGGTACACCGCGTTGGCCGATATTCGAAATTGATCAAGGATTGAGATCGATTCCTGATCATATTGCCAGTGTGAAAGTAAGTCCAATGCCAGGAGTCTATTGTCCTCAAGATTTTTTAGCTTCATCATAGGCTGCTCCATTTCGTTTTTCTAAGTTATTGTAATGTGTGTTTGTTTTGTCAAGTTCCGGTAGCGATTTGCCAAATCGCGTGTCACTTCACACACACTATAAAATGACACCCCCTTGGCAGAAGTTTACAGACGCTCGGGTTTCCACCCAAGCATCGACGGACTTGCGAGATAGACATCTGCAAGCGTCTGTAAAGAAATGGCAGAAACGGTGCGTTTCGTCCCCTTCAGTGCCACGAGTTTGGCACATGGGTTCCACTCGCGCAGCCGTGTTAAGCCGTTATTTCCGTGGAGATTCGCGCAAGCTCATGGGATATCGTCTGTAAAGCGACTGTAAAAGGGGCGTCTGTAAACGTGTGTAAAGGGCGTTTGTAAAAGAGCGACTGTAAAACGTTTGTAAAACGCAATGGAAAAGGCGAGCGTCAAACGACCGGGTGAAACGAACCCGATCGAACCGATGCTCGCCAATTCTTCTAATATAGCCTGAACTGAATCACCACCACACCCACGAGGTGAACGTCCATTGGTGAATCCTCGTCGAGCACGATGACATTGTAGTCTTTGTTGAATGGGAGGAGGAGTACCTGTTTGTTCTTCGGTACGAGCTGGACCTTCTTCAGCGTGATGCCATCATCGGTTCGAACAGCGCAGACCTTACCATCGAGACTCATCCAGTCGTAGTTGTAATGAATGACCACGATGTCGCCATGATGGATGTTCGGCTCCATACTGTGACCGTTCACTCGAAACACGCAGTAGTTCACCGTATCGCTCGAAAGGAACACGCGCGGGATTTCGATATACGCGAGGCTGTCTTTCTTCGCTTTGACGGGAGGCCCCGCAGCAATCTCCGCTTCCACCGGCAGACTCACCGTCCGGCTGAAGTAGTTGTCGGACGGGTTATACGGCCTGCCATCGATGGTCTTGACCGTGTGCTTGAGCATTTCGAGCCGCTTCTTCTTGCCGTCCTCGGTCTCGAGTAACGCTTCGGGGAAGGGTTCGATGAACATCGAGCCCTGTCCTGTGAGCAGCCAGTTCATGTTCACGGCATGCATTTCGCAAATACGAACCAGCGCATCGATGGACGGTTTGCTCTTTTTCTTGTCAGAGAGCCAGTCCGAGAGGTTTCCGGTTGACACGCCGATAGACGACGCAAAATCCATCTTTTTCATTTCTAACGACTTAACTACAGCCGCCAATCTGTCTTTTACTTCCATGCTTTCTCCTGCAATGACTTACAGTTTATGCGAGAAATCTGTTGACATTTCGCACGCAATTCTTCTTTATTGATGCATGAACTCGAAATTGCACAAACACGAACCGGTGTCAATGGAAAATTTTCAGCGGAAGGGAGAAGGGATTGAAAAAGTACACGCAAAACGAATTCAAGGCTGCCATAAAGCATAAAGGAATCAGCATTTCCGAGATTTCTGAAACCATAGGAATTTCGATGCGGATGCTTGAATATTATATGAGGGGCGAGAAGAATATGCGAAAAGCTGACGCATTCCTCGAACTTCTCGAACCGGAATTGAGTCAGATTACAGGAGAAGCATTTAGCATAAATGCGAGAGACGCGAGAAGGAGGATCGGATGAATTGGATGACATGCTCGGAATTGCAGGACATGTTGAACGTATCACGTCCGACAGCAGTCAAGATAGCGCGGGAGAAGGGATGGGAGTCACGCTACGAGACCTTGCCGCAGGGAGGGCGTCGCAAGCTGTATGCTGTCCCAGATGAGAGGACTGAGACGCCGACAGAGCCAGAAACAGCACACGATTCAGAAGAGGACGAACAAGAAGAGTCAGTCTCGATTTCGGTACCAGCTCTACGGGACGAGACGATACCCGACCTGCGCCCCAGGCACACCGAACCCATGCATTTTCAGGAGCAGGCGCATCTGCGTGCGCAGCTCTGCGACGCCATTCTTGAAGTCCTGAGTCGGGCTGACTCCAAGACGGATGCGTGGAAGACAATCGTCGAAGCTTACAACGACAGACGCTTCATGCCGGAGCTGTACGTGGTCGAGGGACATCGCGGCGAGCGGACATTGCGTCGTTGGGTGCGGAACTACGTCAAAGCGGGACGAGACGCCAGGTCGCTCATCCGCAAGTACACGGTCGCGGAAGCCACACGTAAGGCGACAGAGACCGAACAGAACTTCCTGCTGCACCTGCTGCTCAACCCCAATCGCATATCCATCGGGTCGGCCATCCGCAAGCTGAAGCAGATGGAAACCTTGCAGAAGCTGGAGTCACCATCGAGCGAAAGGACGCTACGCCGCTGGTGTGAGGAGTGGCGCGACAGCCACAAGCCTGAGTGGAACTTACTTCGTAACGGCAAGAAGTCGCTGAAGGAGACCGGCATCCTCAGCATCCTTCGCAGTGACGAACTCGAGGTCGGCGACGTCTGGGTTGCCGACGGGCATAAACTTGCTTTCGACATCATCGATCCGGCTACCGGAAAGCCCAGGCGCATGACGATGATCATGTTCTTCGACTGGGCTTCCCGTTACCCGGTGGGAGCATCGTTGGCGGTCTCGGAAGATTCTCAGCATGTGTTGCTCGCGTTACGCAACTCGATCATGCACTGGGGCGGCAAGCCGAAGTACGTGTATCTCGATAATGGCAAAGCGTTCCGGAGCAAACTGTTCAACAAGCATTGGGAGAAGCACGACCTCAGCAAGGAGTTGGAGGGTATCTTCCCGCGACTCGGCATCGGCGTGGCGTTTGCCAAGGCTTACAACGCGCGCGCCAAGGTGGTCGAGCGGTTCTTCCGAACCTTTCAAGACGACTTCGAACGCTACATGAGCACCTTCCGGGGCGGCTCCATCGACGACAAACCGGCGACGCTCAAGCGCAACGAGAAGTGGGTGCGCAACATCTTCGAAGGCAAGCCGCTGACCATTCCGCAAGCGAAGGCGATGATCGGTCTCTACATCGAGAAGATGTACGGACTGACGCCGCACACTGGAATCGGCGGACGCAAGCCATTCGAGGTTTTCCACGAAGCGGTGATACCGGCGGAACAGCAAATCGACCTGACTCAGCTCAACTTCCTAATGCTCGCGGCCACGGACCGCGTGGTGCAGGCATCCGGAGTACGCTTCAGCAACATTCACTTCTGGCACGACGAGTTGATTCAGCACATCGGCGATAAGGTCACGATACGCTACGATCTGATGGACATGCGGTCGGTGCTCATCTACGACGCGAAAAACCGCTTCATTTGTCAGGCGGAAGCGCGTCGGCACCAGCATCCGTTCATCCATCTCGCCAAGGACAAGCCACAAGCTCAGAAGGCTCTTCAGAAGGAACTGCAAAGCATTCGCAAGCTCGAAAAGAACGTGCAGGAGTCATCCGAGAAGATACAGCTCAAGGTCAATGAAGCCGTCGGCCAGATACAGCAGCCGATGACCGAAGAGATTGGCGAGATTTTCGCAGACCAGCCGCTGATCGAGCAGCCGGAGCCTGAACTTACCATCGACGATATCGTGAAGGCGTCGGTGGAGGGTGAGAACATCCAGCTTGATACAAAGCCTCGCGAGGATGAAGAGCTCAACTTTGAAGAACTGATGAAAGCAATAGGAATAGGATAGGGAGGTACATACATGAGAGAGAGAATTTTAGCGGAAACCGAAAACGTGCGCGGCGCGAAGAAGTGTATCGCCTACTTGCAGGACCGACCGAAGACCGAAATGGTGGGTCTCGGACTGCTCTATGGCGCGCCGGGACTGGGTAAGACCCGCTTCGCAAAGCGACTCGCCTACACCAACGACTGCATTTACCTGCGGCTCGAGGCGTCGATGACGGCGAAGGTCTTCGCGCGCGAGCTGCTTCGACTGCTGCATTACCGGTACGACGTCTCGGACGAAGGCTATCACGGCTCGACGAGTACGCTATTCCGTCGCTGTATCAACGAGCTGCAGGCACATCCGGACGCCGTTATCGTCATCGATGAAATCGACTACGCCTTCAACCAGCCGATGCTTCTCGGATCGATACGCGACATCGTCGATGAGACGCTCGCCATCGTGGTGCTGGTCGGTATGAAGGACGCGAAAGAGAAGCTGCTCAAAGCCAACGCGCACTACTTCGACAGATGTAACTATTTCTACGAATTCAAGAAGTTATCACGAGAGGATGTCGATCTGGTCTGCAAAGCTGTCTCCGAGGTGAAGATGCGCTCCGACTTGGTGACGTACATTCACAAGACAACCCACGGTAACTTCCGTCGGATCATCAAAATATTTGAGGTTGTCGAGAAGGTCGCCGCCGCCAAGCAACTCACTGAAGTTTCGCTAAACGATCTGCAAGAAACGCAGGAATTGAAAAATGCATCCTAACATCCCTGCCAGACGTATCATCGACCGCTTCGTCGAGTATCATAAGCGACCCTTCACCGTGAAGGATGTCGCCAATGATACCGGACTGCATCCCAAGACTGTGCGTAATCTGCTGCCGCAATTGGTTCAAGCAGGCAGGATTCGAGTACTGATGCGCGAACAATCAGGAAACATCTACGGCAAACCTGTTGCCATCGGCAAGCAGAGAAGCGGGAAGCAATACGATTGGCTGCCGAGAAAGAGCAAGTTGAAAGAAGTCTATGACCTTGTAGGGAAGCACACCCACATCGATGAGATACTCCGTCACGCGAACATGTGCCAGGAGACGATCTATCGCTATATTCGTGTCCTTGTGATGGACGGTTGTATCGAGAAGTGGGGCAATCTCTACAAGCCTTTGGAATTCAAACCCACGCTTCGTCCCTACAGTTATTACAAAGGGAAAAGAGTCGAGTCGAGCAGTGACGACAGAGGATGCATGCTGGCCGACATCAAGTATTTAAGCCGACTTAATCAAGTTGAAGTACCGCAAGAATTATCAAACATGAGTAACGGTGAACTATGGCAAATCCAGAGCCGATTGTACGGCATGAAAGAGGAGCGGGAACGTGACCAAAGATGAATATGCACGTTTCCTGCGACGCGAGATAGCCGCGATTGCCATCAAGAAGCACGGCTGGAGCATGGACGAGTTGCACGTGGTGATGGTGCACTGGGGATTCGGTGCGTCGCTGCGCAAGCTGAGCATCGACCGGCTGAAGAAGCTCAAAGGACACCTCACCGGTAACGTCCATCCTCGAGCCGTGTACGAACCGCAGGGACGCCTCATGCACGCGCTGATGAAGGAACTCGGCTGGTCACAGGCCGACATGCAGAAATACCTGCTCAAACGCTACAGCAAAACCCATTTCAACGCTCTCACCGAGCACGAACGGCGCGGCGTTATCGCCATGCTGAAGAAGAAAAAACAATCCGCATAAGGAGATAGATTATGGCCAAGACCAGAACTCTCACCGACGCCGAGGGGCGCGAGTATCCCGCCAGCATCCTCGATCCCGCTATCGTCAAGCGCGACCGCATTGTCCAGAAGGTGATGAAGCGTGCTCTGCGATTGCATGGCAGCATTACCAACGAGAAAGAACGCATGTCCACGGAAATCGAGAAGTACCTCGACGACCTCGCCGCGCAGTACGACGAGACGTGGAAGGGCAACGCCGAACTGGTCAGCTTCGATGGACTGTTCAAGGTGGAAGTCCGCAATCGAGAACGCATCACCTTCGGCGTAGAGCTGCAACTCGCGAAACAGAAGATCGACGAATGCCTGAAACGCTGGTCGCAAGACTCGAACATCAACCTCCGCGCCATCATCAACGAGGCGTTTCAGGTCGACAAGAAGGGGCAAATCGCCAAGCATCGCATCCTCGGTCTGCGTCGCTACAACATCAAGGACGCCAACTGGAAAGACGCGATGGAGCTCATCGACAAGGCGATTCAGGTCACCTCGACGCGCCAGTATCTCGCATTCTACCAGCGAGAAAGCGTTGATGCACCTTTCAAGCTCATCCCGCTCAACTTCAGCTCGATCTGATATAGTGGCAGGAGCGTTCAACTCGCGTTGTCACCGGCGCGAGTTTTTCTTACGTTCGACATAGAGGTATGAAGATGCAAGTATTTGATGAAAAACGCTGTTACCGACCGGATGAAATCGCGGGATGCCTGAACGTCAACATCTCGACGGTCTACCGGATGATCCGCAGCATAGAGGATCCGCTACCCGCTTTCAGGCTGAAGTCGAATGGTCAGCTTCGAGTCCACGGGCAGTCCCTGAACAGTTATCTGGCGACGCATCAGGTCGACCCGCTGAACGAGTGATGGCCGAAAACTACGAAGCCAAACGCGAAAGCTGCCGCGAGATGTTCCTCGCGGGGCGGACTGTCGTGCGCGAGCTGGCCGACGTGCTCAGCGTCACGCCCAAGACGGTGCGCAAGTGGATCAGGGAGGGCGGCTGGCGTGACGAGCTGGACGAGCTCGAAACTCTCGACGCGAAGATTCGGCTCAACATCCGCCGCGCCCTCCTGATGGCCCTCAAGCAGTACGCCGACAACCCGCAGGACACGGCGCTGCAGTCGTTGGTATCGCTCCTGAAGCAGTATCAGAAGGAGCTGGAGCCGAGTAAGGACTTGATCGACCACATGAAGCGGTTCCTGGACTGGCAGATCGATTTCTACCACGCTCGCGGCGACGAAGCGACTGCCAAAGCCATTCAGCGCGAGATACTCGGCGACGACGGGCTCGTGGCCTACTTCATGAGTCGCGCCAGCCATGCCTAAACCGACCCAGAAAGACCTGCGCTTCTTCACTTCCGTCGCGGCGAAGACACCGTCGGTCAAACCCTTCCCCGACGACTCCCCGCAAGCTCGCAAGGCGCGCATCGAACGCGCCACAGGCGAGGGTTGGTCGTCCTTTTCCTTCTTCTGCTGCAGCTACTTCCCGCATATCTTCGAGCACCCCTTCTGTGACTGTCACCGCGAGATGTTCGAGGTGGTGGAAGCCGAGAGCGGCGTTACCGCCATCACGGGATTTCGCGGCTTGGGCAAGACCGTGCTCATGGGCGTCGTCTATCCGATCTGGCGGGTGATCAAGGGCGAGAGGTACGTGATCCACACGGCCGCCGACGTCGATCTGGCGGAGGAGAGGACGGCGTTCACCTTCAACGAGCTGACCAACAACAAGCGGCTTCTCGGCGACTTCGACGACCTGCGTCCCATCGACACGACCGAGGATGATTTCTACCTCCGCAACCGCTGCCGTATTCGCGCACGAGGTGTGAAGCAATCCTTTCGCGGCTCGATCAATCCCCGCACCTCCACGCGCCCCGGCCTGATCGTCTGTGACGACATCGACAAGGAAGAGAACGTCGGGAACCAGACCATCGGCAGGCGGCGCATGGACAAGATCGTGCAGGAGATCGGCGGCGCGCTCGATCCATCTGGTACGGGCAAGGTGATCTGGCTCGGCAACCTCGTCCACCCCAACTACGCGATATGCCAGTTCATGGAGTCGATCGTCGAGGAGATCAAGTCCGACAACGACTCCTTCAATCCGGACGACATCCAGCATCTGTTCGCAGAGGGAAGGCGGCTGCTGCGCTTCTCTCTGGAAACCGATGACGGCAAGTCGGTCTGGGAAAAGCAGTACCCGACCAGCGAGCTGCCTTTGCTGCGCCGCAAGTTCGGTCACACGGGCTATCAGCGCGAGTTTCTCGGCGTGCCGGTGATCGAGGGCAACATGTTCAAGCACCACTGGTTCAAGCGGTATTCACACCTGCCCAAGCGCATGAAGCGCGTCTGGATGTACGCCGACCCAGCATTAAAGGTAGTCGCTCTCGGTATTTTGCTTCGCAAAAACCTGGCGCTGGCGGTTTTCACTTCGTTCAAACAGGCTGCTACAAAGCCATAATCTCCCTGGGCTACGACGGCTTGAAGTTCTACATGATCCACTGCTGGGTGCGCCAGACCGAAAACTCGCGTTTCTTCCAGTTCTACTACGACGCCTGCGACGAGCTGTCGCACCGCTTCGGGGTCCGCTTCCGCGCCGCGATGGAGACCAATTACGGGCAGCACCGCATCCTCGCCGACTTCGACCGCTGGTGCCGCGAGAACGGGCGCAATCCCATCTCGCACCGTATCCGGCGCGTCAACAACGACCGCAACAAGGCTCTGCGCATCGAGCGCGTGGACACCGTCATCGAGACCGGCAAGGTCGTCTTTCCCGACGGGCAGGACACGCCGACCCTCGTCAGCCAGTTCCTCACCTATCCGCAGGGCTACGTCGATGGCCCGGACGCCCTCGCAGGCTGCCTCGAACGCTTCCCCGAATACGACACCGGCCGCAACAGAACCAGAGTTCGGAGCTTCCGGTTTTGACCTACTTCGACCGCATCATGCTCGAGTACTACCGCGTCCTCAACAACGCCTGGCAGCGCGAGGTGCGCGAGTCGGCGATGCAGGCCATCAGGGCGTTGTCGGACATTCCACGTCACGAGCGGCTCAATCGCACCCATATCGACGACGTTCTCGCCGTCATTGACTCCAACCTCGGCGAGGATTTTTCGTCCGCTGTGCGAGCCGAGACGAAGGCGTACATCCAGCGGTGCATGCTGCCGGGCTTAAACGACGCGCAAAAGCAGGTTCCGCACAACACTCGCATCGGCTTGTACGGTGCGCGTGAAAAGCGTCTCGAGACCGTCATCACCCGCCAGAACCTTTTCTGGATCGGCGAACGCTACGGCACGGACATTTCGCAGAAGTTTCGCTCCACACTGACCGAGGCTGTCGCGTCAGGCTACACGAAAAAGATGTTGCAAGAGAAGCTCGCGGAGCAGTTCAAGGACTTGGGCGCGAAGTCGCAGCACTACTGGCAGGGGCTTGCGGAGCATACCGCGCTGAGGATTCGGGAGTTTGGAAGGCTGGAGGGGTATCGCAAGGCCGGCGCAAGGTACTACCGGCTGGTGGTCGTCCTCGATGATCGTACGTCGGATATCTGCCGCGCCCTTGCCGCGCAGAACAAGGTCTATCCGCTCTCCGACGCGCTCGATGTGATGGAAGACCTGCTCGCCATCGATCCGAAGCAGCACAGCCTCGAATCCGCGCGAGAACGCACGAAGGAGCTTGCGCCGTGGGTCAGCGACGACCAGATCGAGCGAAACGCTGGCGGCAAGCCCACGGGCGTCTCAGGTAGCCATACGCCCTTCCCGCCGTTTCACTGGAAGTGCAGGACAGGGACAGAGGTGGTGATTTAGGATACTTGATGGAGTGGAGTTGGACCAACGATGAAAACTGGCAGCGAAGCCAGTTTTCGAAGTTTGTGGGGCTTATTCTGTGTCGGGGTCGGTGAAGTCTGCGGCGTTTTCAGGTGCGTTCATGAAATCGGCTACGTCTTGCCGGGGGGCTTCCCAGTTAAGGATGCGGCCTGTCTCGATGTCGATTTCGAGGTTGATGTAATCTCCCCAGTGCTGCTCCGGCATGAACTCGGGAACCGGGCCATCGTAGTTCTTCATTACTTCGCCGTCTTCATCCTTGAAAGTAGCTCGCATGCTACCTGAAATCTTCGCGTTGATGATCATCGTCTTCGGGGTGATCTCTGTGGTCTTTTTCGTCTCCATCGGGCGGTCGCTTCGCGATCCGCAAGGGCCGTTCCCCTTGGGAACGCATAAGTCTCCTTTGTGCTCCTAAGTATGTCTCTACGATAAAGATCGCGCACAGGAAGTCAAGGGGTTCAGAGGGGATAAATGCTCTTTTATCAGTTAGTTGACGAGCTCAACAATCTCTGAGATAAATCATTTTCGTTTATTTTCCGTATAGAAGATAGAGAATAAATTTCTTTCTTGACATGCATCAAATAAATATTAAAATCCTGCATGGAGGATTCATAATTTTAGGGGAGGGTGCTATGCGCTTCTGGCTTCTGTTACTGTCCATATCACTTCTTATAACTTCACTGTGCGCTCAAGAACAGCTTGAGACCATGATGATATTCGATTCACCTGTTACAGGTTCATCAACCCAAGGTAGCTTAAATTCAGTGATATCCGGTAATGGTGATCTTAACGGTGACGGTTATTCCGATATCGTTATTTCCGGTCGTCCAATAGATGGAGAACAGTGGGATAGGGTAATGTATGTTTACTTGGGTAGCGCACAACCGGACATCATTGCAGATTACGTTTATGAGCCGGCTGAAGACGACGAAAACCACACGTGTTATGCTTTTAAAGTCGCGTATGATGGAGATATCAACGGTGATGGCTTCGACGATCTTGTTGTCAGTGATAGCGAAGCTGGTGCAATTGGGCAAGGTTATGTATACATCTATTATGGTGGTGACCAGTTACCAGCCGAACCGGATATTGCGCTGGATGGATCGGATTACGCAAGCGATTCCTGGGGTCTGGAATTCGGAATCAGCATCGATATCTCTGGCGACCTGAACGGTGACGGATATAACGACCTGGCCGTAGGTTCTGTCGGTCCATCTGAAATCTTCTATGGACAGGTAGATGTCTTCTATGGCGGCCCTACCTTCGATACGGAAGTGGACTGGCACCAGCAGGGTGATGTATGCGATATGTTCGGTGAAGAGGTTGCCGTTGGCGATTTCAATGGTGATGGCTTCTCTGATCTTGCTATCAGTGCATTGATGAGAAATGAATACTCGATCTATCTTGGTGGAGCAACGATTGATTCCGAACCAAGCTACATCTATGGCTCTGAGAATATGGACTTCGGTTTTTCAACCATGAAAGGAGATTTCAACAATGACAGTTTTTCTGACTTAGCATTCAGAGGTGGGCTGGGTATTGCCAGCATGATGTTTGGCAGTATTGACTTCTCCGATTCATTGTTCGCTTTGCCAATACCGTTCAATAATGCAAATGCTCGATCTTTCTTTTATACGAACTTCTACAATCAAGATTTTCTTGCTGTTTCAATGCCGATTGACTCAACGTTCTATGTATTTCAATATGATTCTGAAGATATTCTATCAGTAGCCTATATCTTCGATGGTGTGAATTATAACCCGAATGCATGGGGCGAAGAGGGTTATTTCATTGGGGATTACAACGGAGACGGTCACGGCGATATTCTGCTCAGCACGCGTGATGATGGGGGCCCTTGGCGATTTCGTATCCTCACACCAGAATATGTGAGTGTCGATGATGAAACAGTCACTCCTGAATCCACTTTGATGAATTGCTTTCCAAATCCTTCCCGCTTTGGAACTTCCATCAGCTTTAATCTGTCTCGCCCAACGCAAGCGGAAATGACGGTTTATAATATCAGAGGACAACGTGTACGAAATCTGGCATCGAAACGCAATTTTACAACCGGAGTACATCAATTATACTGGGATGGAAAAGACGATAACGGACTGTCTTGTGCAAGTGGAGTCTATTTCATACGAATAAATACCGGAAATTTCAAGCAAACTCACAAGGTTATGATTCTCAAGTAATTGCACAAATTCCAAAGGAGGACATCATGAAACGCGTAATGGCAATACTCTCAGTGGCATCCCTGATCCTGAGTTTCTCACTGTTGAATGCTGTATCTTACAGCACAACATTCAATGAAATGGATCTTTCAATTGTAAAAGACTCCACCAATACTTACGATCTTGTCACGATGGAAGGCCTGCAATTGACAGAAGATGTAGGAGCACCTCAATTACCCGTTCAATACGTGAAATTGATTATCCCAGCAAACATGAAGGTTGACGATCTTGTTATCACTGTAAATACACAAAGACAGAGTGGCGATTATTATGTGTACCCGACGCAGGAACCGGTAATATTATCCGAGACTTGGATCCCGGGACCGTTTGTTGAACCTGATAGCGTAATTTACAACACAAACGCCTTATATCCTGCTCAGGTTGCAGAGGCAGTCGGAGATGGTTTCTTTGACGGTTGCGCCCATATTGTAACGCTGGCAATCTACCCTATGCGATTCAATCCTGTTGATGAAAGCCTTGTTCTATACACATCGATATCGATTGACTTATCACTCACTTCTGCATCGACCAATGCTGTATATCCTCAGATAAGGAGTGCAAGGATGCAAACTTTGACTTCAGATGCATTATCATCTCTGGTCGAAAATACACAGGATATTTCACTGTACTATAGCAACCCACAAATAGACGATACAGCCATTGATTATGTCATCGTATCTCCGGCAGGGCTTGCCTCTTCATTGGATGATTTTGTGCAGTGGAAACGGTTGAAAGGGTATTCAGTGGAGGTAAAAACTATTGAGGATATCCTAGTCCAATACCCCAACGGTGATCAGATAGGTGTTTTAGGTATTAATGATGACGCCGGTTCGATCCGGCAATATCTGTATGAGATGTATCGTGATTACGGACTTTGTTATGTGCTTCTAGTAGGTGATGACACGGGATTCCCAATACGATATGGATGGGCATCACGAAGTTCACAAAGTATTCACTATAATTTACCATCTGATCTGTATTTCGGTGAATTCAATGGTAATTGGAATCTGAATGGAAATGAACGTTATGGTGAGCCATACTTCAATGATAATGGAGTAGAATATGGGGATAATCCTGATTATTCCTATGACATTTGCGTTGGACGCTTATTGGTTTCTGCAGATGTAATTGGCTGCACAATGATCGATAACTGGCTGGATAAGTTATTGATATACGAGATGAATCCTGGTTATGGCGATAACGAGTACATAGTCCATTCAGTTTTTACTTCATCAGATGGGTGTGTTGGTGAAGAGGGTATTACTAATTCCATTAATACTCTTAATACTAATGGATTTACAATAGAACATCTTGAGGAATATCCTGTTATCGGAGACCTTGGAATTCCGACTGGTAGCCAAGTGGTCTCTGCTGTTAATGAAGGAACGGGAATTTTGTGCCTGAATAACCATGGTGGAGTTAAAACGGCTGCAGTTGCCACAACAGATAACAATGATTACCCTAAATACGGATTACGAAGCTTGGATCAATATGAAAGTCCCCCAAATTACAATGAGGAGAGTGGAAATGGGTTTGACAATTTTCTCGAAAATGGCAAGTATCATTTTGTCTATTCAACCTGCTGTGATGTAGCAGGATACGATCGGGAAGATGAAACTGGCGTCACCTACATCTCAATGGCGCGAGCATATACAGTGTCAGCCGAAGTATATCACAAAGGAGGTCCTGCTTTCTTAGGGAATACGCGATATGGTATAATGGGTACATCACATGATCTTGAGGAATATTTTTTCGATGATTTATTCACTTGCGACTATAAAAATATCGGGTACATAAATAGGTCTTCCCTGGAATTAGAGGATAGTCATTATCTCACCTATTCCATGAACTTATTCGGTGATCCCGAGATGGAGATATGGACGGATTATCCCCAGGATTTCACAGTCGCACACGACATCGTGAACAGTACCTTCACGGTAACACACAATGGATCTCCCGTTGAGGGTGCTACAGTGGCATTTGCTGAAACGAGCAGTGGCACCTACACCTATGCAACAACCAACGCTTCCGGCGTTGTAACCTACACTTCGGATTTCGAAGATATCTGTGTGACGAAGCACAACTTCCTGCCCTATACCAAGCGTATCGGCGGAGCCAATGAGGTCATTAGCACAGCTACAGACCTGAAATGGGACATGATCATTCCGGCTGGACGGACGGTTACACTGAACAGCACGATTTCGCTCGAGAGTTTCGCCGGTCGCAACGCGAAGATAGTTGTTGAAGACGGCGCTACGTTGATCTTGGGCAGTAGCTGCATTATCGTCGGTAACGAGGAGACATTCGAGCCAGACGCTACCAGCGATATCCAGATTGAAATTCCGGGTAATTGCGTTGAAGTATATGGAACTCTTCAGATTGGCGATGCAAGTTTCTCACCGACGGGTGATTGGGACGGCATTGTTATGGAAGATGCCACTGTTACGTGTGGAGAAGCAATTTTCCTCAACACTCCAGTATATATGGAGACCTCAACATTTGATGCGACAGGTGGCTTTTTCTCGAACTCACCTGTTGAAATAGACCACTCAACATTCGAAGCATCTGAGGCATACTTCTCAGATTCTGCTCTTGAGGTTTCTACAAGCGACATCACATTGGATGAGTGCGAATTGTATGATTCACCCATAGACGCTTTCCATGCCAATGAGCTGGGTACAGCAAGACAGGTGACGCTCACGGATTGTGACATTGAGAACACAACCGGCTATACCGCAGTGTTCCTGTCCGGGTACCCCAAATTCAGCATCAGTGGTAACACGATCGAAGATGACTACCTAACACTGAGAATCGAGGAATCCGGCTCGGGATCACCTCACCTCATCGAGGACAATACGATCATCAACTGCCCGGGAACTGCGATTGTGTTATATCATTCCTATGCCGATATCGAAGGTCATAACAGCATATACGACAACCTCTGCGGTATCGTTGCGTTGAATAACTCGAACTGGAAACTGGTCGGTGATAAAGATTACCCCATCCAACGGATTCACGATAACAGTCATGAGGAGATCATCTTCACGGTCGATAGTACTCCCGATGCCAATGGATTTGCTTGCAATGAGATAAGTGACGACGATACCAACCATACGTATCCTTTGATCCGTTGCACAGGTATCCCTGCAAGTTTAATCGATGTCAGTGGCAATTATTGGGGAACCAACTTCAATGCGGCTTACGATTTTGACCCTATAGGATATTTTACCTATCTACCTATCTGGAATCCAGGTATTCCAAAATCAAGTTCCACCGGTGATGCGGCTACCCTTTATAGCACTGCAACCGAGAGTGAAGTGTCCGGAGACTACACAACAGCCGAGACAACATATCAGTCAGTCATCTCGACGTACCCCGAAACCGAGTATGCTACTCTATCGGCCAAGGCACTGTTGAGCCTCGAGACTGATCTCGGCAATGACTACACGACCTTGCAAACTTACTACGAAACAGTTGAGACGAGCAATCCGGGTAGTAATCTTGCAAAGACCTGCGATTATCTGGCAAATTACTGCAATATCAAGATGCTGGATTACGCGACGGCAATAACGTGGTTCGAAGATGTGATTCAAAATCCGCCAACAGAGGAAGATTCGGTCTTTGCCGTCATCGATGCCGGCTATACGTATTTGCTCATGGAAGATGGCAGTCGTCAGGCATTTACCGGCAAGATAGCGGAGCTTAAACCGGCTTCGAAGGCAGAATTCGAAGCAAAGAAGGCTGAATTACTCGGTATGTTCTGGAACGATTCGGAAGAAGCGGATAACGTGCCTTCGGTTCCTGTGCTATCGATGAATTACCCCAACCCGTTCAATCCGACTACGACGATCTGTTTCTCGATACCTGAAGCAAGCAAGGTCGAGATGGATATCTACAACATCAAGGGCCAGAAAGTGAAGAGGCTCGTAAACGATGATTATCCGCGTGGTAACCACAAAGTCCAGTGGCAAGGCGTCAACGAGACGGGACATCAAGTTTCGTCAGGAGTTTACTTCTATCGCCTGAAGGTCAATGGTAAATCGATCGGCGTAAAGAAAATGCTAATGTTGAAATAACCTTCGATTGATCATACAATGACGGGAGAGTCGATGATGGCTCTCCCGTTTCGTTTAAAAGAGCGATAAATCCCGTGCAGGACTGTTTGTCAAGGGCGTTACTCTACAACCCATTTCCAAGATTGACATTGACAACACATTGTCCGTTTACTATTTGTTCACTTTGAAAAATGAATCGAGGTCGAATATATGCCAACTCTCTCCTGGCTGGGTAAAGAACAAGCCATCAAGCAGGCTGCGCAGGTGCCATACCGCCTGCTGGAACACGATCCCGCGCTCTCCTATGGGGATGCCGACACCCAGAACATGCTCATACAGGGCGACAATCTCGAAGCGCTCAAAGCCCTGCTGCCATACTACGCCGGGCAGGTGAAGTGTATCTACATAGACCCGCCATACAACACGCAGAACGCATTCGAGCACTACGACGACAACCTCGAGCACAGCACGTGGCTCAGCCTCATGTACCCGCGGCTGGAGCTGCTGCGCCAGCTTCTCAGCGAGGACGGGAGTATATGGATTAGTATTGATGACGACGAGAGCCACTACCTCAAAGTGATATGTGATGAAGTGTTTGGAAGGAAGAACTTCGTTGCGAACGTGATATGGGAGAAGAAGTACTCGCCACAGAACGATGCAAAATGGTTGTCGGATTCACATGATCATATTTTGGCATATGCAAAAACAAAAGACACATGGAGACCGAATCTGCTTCCTCGTACGCTTGAGATGAATAAACGGTATAAGAACCCGGATGATGACCCACGTGGGCCGTGGAAATCAAGTGATTTGTCCGTAAAGACATATTCTGCATCAACAGATTATCCCATAACAACACCTACGGGCAGAATCGTTAATCCTCCCAAAGGATACTGTTGGAGATATTCACAAGAGAACTTCGAAAAGATGGTATCTGAAAACCGAATCTGGTTTGGGAATTCAGGAAACAATGTGCCCTCAATCAAACGATTTCTTTCTGAAGTGCAACAAGGATCTGTATCAAAAACGATTTGGAATCGCAGTGAAGTGGATGACAATCAAAAGGCAAAACGAGAATCACGTGAATTCAACGACAGTGATGTCTTTGCCACACCAAAACCAGAGCGGCTCATCCAGCGCATTCTCACGCTTGCAACCAACCCCGGCGACCTCGTGCTCGACTCCTTCCTCGGCAGCGGCACCACCGCCGCCGTGGCCCACAAAATGGGACGCCGCTACATCGGCATCGAGATAGGCGAGCACGCTGTAACGCACTGTGCGCCGCGCCTGCAACAAGTAGTGGACGGCGAGCAGGGCGGTATCTCCAGCGAGGTAAATTGGCAAGGCGGCGGCGGCTTTCGCTTTTATCGGTTGGGGCAGCCGGTGTTTGTGGAGAGCGGCCGCATCAATCCGGCGGTGCGCTTCCATACGCTGGCGGCGCATATATGGTTTGCCGAAACCGGGGCACCGTTGCCAGAGAATCAACAAGGCCCGTTGCTGGGCGTGCATGGCGAAGTCGGCTACTATCTGCTGTTCAACGGCATTCTGGGCGACAAAACGGTCAACGGCGGTAACGTCCTCACCCGCCCCCTGCTGAAGCAACTTCCACCGCACGAGGGGCCGCGCGTCATCTACGGCGAGGCCTGCCGCTTGAGCGCAGCCAGCCTCAAGTCCCTGCGCATCACCTTCAAACACATTCCCTACGACATCAAGGCGAGATAATATGTTCACACTCAAAGACTATCAGACACGCGCTCTCGACGCTTTAGGAGAATACCTCTACAACGCGAGACTCGAAAACGATCCAGATCGCGCCTTCCGTGAGTATTGGCGACAGCGTGGCGCAGACCTCGTAGCGTATCGTACGTTCGATCTCGGTAACGTGCCCTATGTCTGCCTGCGACTGCCCACCGGCGGCGGCAAGACCGTGCTGGCTTCCTACGCCATCGAGACGGCGGCGAAGAAATACCAGTTCGCCGACAATCCGCTGGTGCTCTGGCTCGTTCCCACCAAGGTCATTCAGCAGCAGACACTGGACGCCCTCAAGACACCTCGCCATCCCTACCGACAGGCTATCGACGACTACTTCGGCGGTCGTGTGAGCGTGTTCGATGTGGCGGATGTGGTCAACATCCGTCCGCAAGACCTGCAAGATCGGGTGTGCATCGTGGTGGGTACGCTGGCCAGTCTGCGCGTGAATGATACGTCCGGTCGTAAACTCTATGCGCACAACGAGAACTTCGAGCCGCACTTTGCGCGTTTGCGGCATGACCTTCCCGAACTCGAGCGCAACGACGACGGCCCGTACAAGGGCAAGGTGAAGCTATCCTTTGCCAACCTGTGCCACCTGCATCAACCGCTGGTTATCCTCGATGAAGCGCACAACGCCCGCACAGCGTTGTCGTTCGAGACGCTCAAGCGGCTTAGCCCGGCTTGCATTATCGAGTTTACCGCCACGCCGAACCTCAGCCCCAGAAACGGCTCGAATCTGCTGTACAGCGTCGCCGCAAGCGAGTTGAAAGCAGAGAACATGATCAAGCTGCCCATCATGCTTACAGAGCATCAGACATGGCAGCAAGCGGTAAGCGGCGCGGTGTTCGAAAGGAACCGACTGGCAACTGTCAGCGCCCAAGAGCGAGAATATATCCGGCCCATCACGCTCTATCAAGCCGAGAGCAAGGACAGGGATGTGACGGTGGATGTGCTCAAGCAATATCTGATGGAAGCGGAGAACATCCCCGAAGAGAAGATAGCCGTGGCGACAGGCAGCCAGCGCGGGCTGGACGGCGTTGACCTGTTCGCACCCGATTGCCCCATCGAGCACATCATCACGGTGCAAGCGCTCAAGGAGGGCTGGGACTGCTCGCTGGCGTACGTATTCTGCTCCGTGGCCAACATCGGTTCAGCCAAGGATGTGGAGCAATTACTTGGACGCGTGTTGCGCATGCCCTATGCCAGGGAACGCAACAGCCCGGAGCTGAACTGCGCCTATGCGCATGTGTCTTCGCCCACCTTCGCCCAGGCAGCCAATGCCCTGCGCGACACGATGGTCAACTGCATGGGCTTTGAACCGCTGGAAGCCGAACGTTACCTGGAGCCGACCACGAGCGGCGACATTTTCGAACTGATCGGCGAGGGTGGGTCCGAGGTAACAACCGAGATTCTCGTCCCCGAACTGGATTACAAAGCATTGCCGCAAAGCCCGCAGTTGAGCGTGCGGGAAGAAAGCGCGGGATACACGCTGGTGGTGCGCGGCGATCTGCCTGCCGAGGTAGAGAAGAAGATTGTGGCGGCGGTGCCCTCGCAGAGCAGGAATCTGGTGCAGTTTCAGTTGCACCAGCACAGGCACAGAGAGCAGAAGATACGCTATTCGGTATTCACGGGCGAGACCATGCGTGTGCCATCTCTCATCGTGGAGTATCAGGGTGAGTGGCAAATACCGGAGCCAGAGCTATTCCTTGAAGCGGGTGGCTGGAAGCTGAATACGTTCCCCGCCATTCTCGATGATTTCAACATCACCTACATGGCGCATGCTCGTCGTTTCGAACTGGATATTGACGGAAAGCAAGTCATGATCATGAAACGTGATGAACAAGAAGAGCTGTTTGCCGAAGATGTTGCCAGCGAGTGGACGGAGACCGGCTTTGTTCGCTGGCTTGACAAGGAAGTTCGGCAACCGGACGTTACCCAGCCTGAACTGATAGGTTTTCTGACGAAACTGATACATCACCTTACCGCTGAAAAGGGAATTCCGTTGGCTCACCTTGTGCAGGTGAAACACGTTCTCGTTCAATCCATCAAGGATCAGATCGCACGATATCGCCTTGTGGTTAAGCAACGAGGTTATCAGCAGACACTCTTTGGAGAGGATGCCAGAACAGGATTGAATTACGAAGAGCCGACTGTGTTCGATCTCGATGCATATCCCCCAGGCAATCAACCATACAGCGGCGCATACAAGTTCCAGAAGCATTTCTACCCTGTCATCGCCAACCTCAAATCAAACGGTGAGGAATTCCTCTGTGCACAGGCAATTGACAATCATCCTGAAGTAAAGCAATGGGTGCGCAACCTTGAGCGAACCGAACTCGCCTTCCGGCTGCCAACCTCAACGGACTACTTCTACCCGGATTTCGTCGCGCTGTTGAATGACGGAAGATACTTGGTCATCGAATACAAGGGAGGACATCTTCTCACGGGTGATGATACAAGAGAGAAGGACGCCATAGGCAAGCTCTGGGCCAGTAAGAGCGAAGGGGAATGCATCTTTGCGACTATTGGTAGTGGAGAAAATGTCAGAGAGGCTATCGACCGATTGATCTAGACCAACATAGTATATCATACGACAGCTCAGCCTTGTGCTGAGTTTTTTGAATACATTGCTCAGTAGATATTCATCACGAATATGCAGCCTGAACTACCTGCTTCAGAACTTCTGGAACATCATCAGCTGAAAGTTTCTCGAAGTACTCAAGCGCAGCCATTGGTTTCCCAAGCTTTTTCCCTTGATTCTTCGAGATTCCGGCGACTGCTTCAAAGTCTGATTTCATTACATGCACTTGCTTTGCTGGATCGGACACAGCATTTGCTATTATTGCATTGAGTTTGAAAGTATCTTGTTTTGATTTCCTTTTCTCTTGCGGCCAGTTATTGGGAAATGGTTCTGGCAAAGGATCCTCATCATGTATAATCATGTAATCCAGATGAAATGCATTAGCTATATCGATGTAAATAGGTAGGTTGTGCTTCGATCCACAGTCAACGATAGAAACTTGATGATCAAGTATACCAAGTTTCTCAGCTAAATAAGGCAGCATCGTTTTCTCGGTGGGCCCTTCGACAAACACTACCTTTCTGCCGAAGAACATCTCACCACGATCGGGATTAATCCAATAAGCCATGTTCATCTGTTTCTTCTTGTCGGAATTTGCATCCCCTTCAAATAAATCACAGCTACATGTTCGTATTGTAGATCCTGTTCTGGGGTTGGGTTTTGTTATTATGCAAATACTTCTATATCTCGTCATGTCAATGAAATGACTCGAATGAGTACAGATGAACACTTGCTCATCTTGGTTGTTACATAAGTCAAGCAATGAATGCATAAACTCTCGTTGGGCTTGTGGATGCAGAAACAGTTCAGGTTCTTCAATAGCGAAGAGAACTGATGACGAACTGGTTCGTGATTTCAATTCATCTGGTTGATTACTAGCTCTAAGAATTCTGGACCAAGCTTTGATTAGAGCAAAAATCAATGCTCTTTGAAGACCATGCCCTTTCCTCTCCGCAAGTGTTCTTACTCCATCATCGATATGCAGATTAGTGCCTAGTTCGAAGATTTTGTCTATGGGTGGTGATGAAATTTCGATATCAACATTCACGTCCCAATTAAACAATTCTTGTCTTATAGAGTCTTGAATATTGCGTAATTGCTCAATCCTTGGACTTCCTGTCGCATCTTTAGCGTTAAGTAACTCTATTTGTTTGCGTATTTTTATCTTGGATATCACCAAACGCATCGCTTGTTTCTGCAGCGATCTCGATTGCTTTGTTCACCAATTTACCTAATAATGCCGTGTTCTTAATCTTAGTTTCATCAGTCAAATCTCTAAC